>JALVSJ010000482.1 GCA_027024445.1 Desulfobacterales bacterium | reverse complement strand
GGTGAGCCCAAGAGCGTGATCCTCGATGAGCAACTCATACGCTTTATAGGAAAAGATGGGATACTCTGCGTGCCGCTGTACTCTCATAATGAAAATGTCGGTGTTATCGTAATAGGACTGGACAGCGTGGAGTTTACACATCTGTCCCAGCAGTTCGGGGTACTTCAGATGTTCGCCCGCCAAGCAGCCATGGCTTTGTGCGGATACAGGATGAAAAAGGCACAACTCAAAGCAGTGCAAACAGAGCGGGTGGGGGCCTCATACGAGATGGCCAGAAAGGTAATCCACGAGATCAATAACCCCCTGAGCATCATCAAGAACTACCTGAAGATCCTCGCCATGAAACTCGCGGACAAAAACATCGCTCAAGATGAAATCCGTATCATAAATGAGGAAATAGACAGAGTAAGCCAAATACTGAGGGACCTGCTCTCCTTCTCTGAGACCAGTTCCCTGTCTGTTGAACCCGTGGATGTAAATTCGATCCTCTCTGACATGGTACGACTCACAAGAGATCCTCTTTCCTCCGAGCACGGCATTTCCATTCATATTGACTTGGACCCAAGCCTGCCTCCTGTACTGGGAAGCAAGAACGGCCTCAAGCAGGTATTTATAAACCTTATCAAGAATGCGGCAGAGGCGCTCACTGAGGGCGGAAACATCTATATAAAGACTCGAAAGATCTCTCCTCAACTGGGTGACAGTGAGATCCTCCCTGGCACAAAGGCGCAGGGATTTGCAGAGATAACTATAAGTGACGACGGACCTGGCATACCTCCTGAGATTCGCAGCAAAATATTCCAACCTTTTGCTTCCACGAAAGGCGGAGCCCACTCCGGCTTGGGCCTCTCTGTGGTCCATAATATTATTACAGCACTCAATGGGACCATTGTCTGCGAAAGCGAAGAGGGCAAAGGAACTACTTTTAGGATCTCTCTGCCCTTTATGGCAACCACACAAACTAAATAGTTGGAGGCAGTCATGTCAGCCAACCCAAAAATCCTGATTGTTGACGATGAGCCCCGCATGTGCGAGAGCCTTAAGCTCTTGCTTGGTGGACTGGGTTATGACATCTGTACGGCTAACACAGGGAAAGAGGCCATAGCACTGATGGCAGATCAAGAATTTGATCTGGCACTTCTGGACATAGTGATCCCCGACATGGACGGCCATCAACTCATGGATCATATTGGGAGGACCAATCCAGAAACGCTTGTGGTTGTGATAACAGGGCACGCATCGCTGGACTCAGCAGTCAACGCACTGCGCAGGGGCGCCTACGACTACCTGAGAAAGCCTTTCGAATACGAAGAACTCTTAAAAACTGTACAAAATGCCCTTGATCAAAAGCGGCTCAAGAGTGAAAAAGAAATAATCAACGGCAAGCTCGAGGTCACAGAGGAGCGGTATCGCTACCTTGTAGAAAACTCCCCTGACATCATCTACACCCTGGACACTGAGGGGAACTTCACCTTTATCAGCGACGCGGTGGAGCGCCTGTTAGGCTACAGGCCCGATGAACTCATAGGCAAGCATTACACTACCATTATCCATGAAGAAGACCTGGAAAAGGCCAAATGGTTCTTCAACGAGCGAAGAACTGGAGAAAGGGCGACTACAGGTATTGAGCTGAGGCTTAAGGCCCGCGGAAAAGATAATAATTTCCTTACCTGTGATGTTCACCACCTCACTGTGGAGCTGAAGTCCACAGGAATGTATGACAGACCGGTGGATGACCCCCAAAAGCAATACCTGGGGACACACGGGGTGGCACGAGACGTTAGCGACAGAAAACGCCTTGAAGCCCAGCTCCAGCAGGCTCAGAAAATGGAGGCCATTGGAACCCTCGCAGGAGGTATTGCGCACGATTTCAATAACCTGCTTATGGCGATCCAGGGCTATACGTCATTGATGCTTTTGAATACCGACCCATCTCACCCTCATTATGAGAAGTTAAAAAATATCGAGAAGTATGTCCAAAGTGGGGCAGAGCTTACAAAGCAATTGTTGGGTTTTGCCAGAGGTGGAAAGTACGACGTCAAGCCCATTGATCTCAACGATCTCATACATCAGACCTCGCAGATGTTCGGCCGAACAAAAAAGGAAATAGTCATTCATGAAGACTACGATGAAAAACTGTGGGCTGTGGACGCAGATCAAGGCCAACTCGAACAGGTTCTCCTTAACCTGTATGTCAATGCATGGCAGGCAATGCCAGGGGGCGGGGAGTTGTTTCTTGAGACAAGGAACGTGACCCTCGATGAGCTCTCGATGCGGCCGTACAACATCGCGCCCGGTAAATACGTGCGCATAAGGGTAACCGATACCGGAGTTGGTATGGACGAAAAGACCCAGCAAAGGATCTTCGAGCCATTCTTTACCACCAAGAAAATGGGGAGAGGAACTGGCCTCGGCCTTGCTTCAGTTTATGGCATTATAAAGAACCATAACGGCATTATCGAGGTCAAAAGCAAAAAGGGACAGGGCACAACTTTCGAAATCTACCTCCCAGCGTCCGAGAAAAAATTGGCAGAAGTCGCGCCGGAGTCTGAAGAGATCATCAAAGGTCCGGGGACAATCCTGCTGGTTGATGATGAGGATATGATTATTGAGGTGGGCACCGAGATTCTCAAGGCCCTGGGCTACCAGGTGTTTTCCGCAAAGAGCGGTAATGAGGCCCTGGAGATATATGAGAAAAACAAGGAAAATATAGATGTGGTAATTCTGGACATGATCATGCCCGGTATGAGTGGCGGAGAGACCTATGACAACCTGAGGAACATAGACCCGGGTGTAAAGGTGCTTCTATCAAGTGGGTATAGCATTGATGGGGAGGCAAGTGAGATATTGGCACGGGGATGCAATGGATTTATTCAGAAACCTTTCAACATAAAGGCCCTCTCTCAAAAACTAAGGGAAATAATGAATGGAGCTTGTGGAGCCAGTGGAAGAAAAAATGAAGGTTCATTATGACGAAGAGGTAGACGCCCTTTACTTAAAGCTGAGTGACCAGCTCCCAGATGGTGTTATTGAAATAAGTGAAGGAGTTAACATTGATATTACTGTAGATGGCAAGCTTACGGGAATAGAGATATTGAACGTGTCCAAGAAAATGGATATCGATACGATCCTGTCTTACACACTCGA
>JALVSJ010000481.1 GCA_027024445.1 Desulfobacterales bacterium | reverse complement strand
CATAGATAACCCCGCTGCCCTTGTCCCTACTTACTTGAGGCCGCCTGATATAAGACCCAATCCCTATTCCAAGACCGCAGGGATAAAGGCCACAAAGGCCATTGTAAAGGATTGACACCAGACCAGGTTAGAATATAATGCGTGGCAGCAGGCTGGACAAGCCCATGAGCCGTAAGAAGAAAAGTTGTAAGTTGTGCTACGTTACGTGTGACGACCTTTGGATAACGACATGGCATACTTCCCCGCTCGCAAGAGACTCCCGGTGGCAAAGGAAGGATTTCCGTTTATTGCCGGGGCCCTATTCCTTACCCTGTTAGCAGCCCTGGGACAGTTGGGGATACTAACTGCGTTTTTTGCGCTTCTGGTATGCTTCACAGTATATTTTTTCAGGGATCCTGAAAGGCCTTTGCCCAACGACCCTGATGCCCTAGTGGCACCTGCTGACGGCAGAATTCTAAAAATAGAAACTCTCAGTCCTGCTCAGAGTCCTCTAGGGATTGATACGATAAAGGTGAGCATATTTATGTCTGTGTTCAACGTTCATGTAAACCGCTCACCTGCCGAAGGAACAGTTGAGAAGATCACTTATGAGCCAGGGAAATTCTTTTCCGCTAACCTCGATAAGGCGTCAACCCTCAATGAAAAGAACAGAATTTTTCTTTATAATCCTGTTCTGGGAAAAATCCTTTTGATCCAGATAGCCGGGTTGATCGCCAGAAGGATAGTGTGTTGGATACAGGCGGGACAGAGAATCTCAAGAGGACAAAGATTGGGATTAATTAGGTTCGGTTCAAGGGTGGAACTCTTCTTGCCCTCAGCCTGCAAGATTGTGGTGAATGCAGGACAAAAGGTCAAGGCCGGACAAACCATAATAGGATATACGTCATGAAATCAAAGCGAAAAAAACGCACTAGGCGGAATCGAAAAAGGGGAATATATTTACTCCCAAATCTGTTCACCTCAGCCAGTCTGTTTAGCGGATTTTACGCTATTATTGCGGCTATTCAGGATAGGTTTGAGGCAGCAGCCATTGCCATCCTCGTCTCTTGCCTTTTTGACGCGCTGGACGGCAAAATCGCTCGATATACCCATACAAATAGCCATTTTGGTACAGAATACGATTCCCTTTCTGACCTTGTGGCCTTTGGGGTGGCACCTGGGATCCTTGCTTTTCAATGGACTCTAGCACCTTATGGCAGACTTGGCTGGCTTGCCTGTTTCACCTATTTGGTTTGCGGAGCTTTACGATTGGCTCGGTTTAATGTTCAGGTCCATGTTCAGAATCCAAACTTCTTCAAGGGACTCCCAATTCCAGGGGCAGCTGCCTTTATCGCATCTTTGATCCTTTTCACTGCTGCCATGGGCGGCGCAGGGCACTCCCTGCACTGGCTGGCCCTTGCTATTGTTTACAGCCTAGCGTTTCTCATGGTCAGCGGGTTGGATTACTTCAGCTTTAAGAAGTTTGAAATACGAAAACAGAAGCCCTTTAATGTGTTGGTCTCAATTATCTTGATGATGATAGTGGTAGCTTACAGGCCCAGAATAGTTCTCTTTTTTCTCATCGGCGGGTATGTACTCTCTGGACCCATAATAACAATTGCACGTACAAGGGCAAGGAAGGCAACCTCTAAAGTTCAAGTAGCTATGATGGACTTACCATTTATTAGCACAAAAGATGATGCTGAGGAGGGGGCCGACACTCAACCGGTTCATTAATTCTATATGCGCATTACCGGTGGCGAGGCAAAGGGGAAGATTCTAAGTGCCTTTAAAGGACTTAGAATAAGGCCCACTTCTGATCATGTTAGAGAGGCTATATTCAGTATACTTGGTCAAGACTTTAGTGGGAAGAGAGTTTTAGATCTTTTTGCAGGTACTGGCTCGTTAGGCATTGAAGCATTGAGCAGAGGAGCGATCGAAGCTGTTTTTGTTGATATATCACCCCGAGCAATTGAATTGATGCGCAAGAACTTGGAAATATGCGGTTTCACCAATAGGGCTGTAGTTTGCAGAAAAGACCTCAAAAAAGGCCTTCCTCCCGTAACTTCTATGGGCGGTGGTCTTTTCCATGTGGTATTTATAGATCCTCCCTATAGACAAGGCTTGGTTTTCAAATCCCTCGCCTTGCTCAGCGAAAAAACCGCCCTTGCAGACGATGCAGTTGTGGTATTTGAAACCCACAAAACAGAGCGTCTGCCCCAAGTAATCCATGCTTTGAATCTGGCTGATCAGAGAACGTATGGAGATACCAAAATCAATTTTTTTAAGCGGAGCAAAAGCAATGACTAAGTGTTTAGCCATATACCCCGGGACATTCGACCCGATAACCAATGGGCATTTGAGTATCATCAAACGTGGGTTAAAAATCTTCGAGCGGCTCATAATTGCTATTTTACATAATCCGCAAAAAACCCCTTTGTTTACACTTGAAGAGCGCGTTGAAATGATAAACGAATCCATTAAGGGGATATCTAATGTAGAAGTGGACTACTTCGATGGACTGCTAATAGATTACGCTGCGCAAAAAAATGCCAATGTTATTCTAAGGGGGCTAAGGGCCATGTCGGATTTTGAGTACGAGTTTCAAATGGCCTTGATGAACCGCAAATTGAATCGAGAAATCCAATCCGTGTTCCTAATGACTGACTACAAATGGTTCTATACAAGCTCCACAATAATCAAGGAAGCAGCTCGCTTTGGTGGTGATGTTAGTGGACTCGTGCCGGAGATCGTAAACCGCAAGCTGAAGGAAAAATTTCCACAGCTAAAAAATACTTGACAGGCAAAAGAGCATAAGCCATATTCTTTGCTTGTAAATTCCGACATGATAAGGCTCTCATAAGCCGGTGTTACGAGGAGGTTCTGAGGTGGCCCTTACTAAGGAAAAGATCATCAACAGCATCTATCACCAAGTAGGACTGAGCAAAAGCCAGTCGCGCGCAGTAGTAGAGAGATTATTCGAGCTTATCAAACAGACTTTGGAAAACGGTGAGGATATACTTATAAGTGGGTTTGGAAAGTTTGTTGTCAAAGAAAAAGCTGCCCGCCGGGGAAGAAATCCCCAGACCACGGAAGACTTACAATTAAGGGCCCGAAGAGTCGTAGTATTCAAGACCTCTGGAGTACTAAGGGAAAAAATTAACAAAGGTTCTACAGACTAACCACAAAAGCCTCCTCAAATCCTATTCTTTTTAGCCTCTCCCTTACTATATTCGCCTCATCCAGGGTTTTCGAGCGTGATACCCTTACCCTAAATATGGTTCTTCCTTTTCCTGATGAGGTTTTGACAGGAACAACCTCCACATATTTGAAAAGTGGCTTCAATCTGTCTGCAATGCTCAACGCGTTTCTTTTATCATTGAACGCCCCAATCTGCACCGTAAAGGCCCCCTGACGAAGATTTGGGACTTGCAAAATGGGACTGGGTCCAGCAGGAGACCTCCACATCCCAACCTCCAATCCCAAGACAATCATTTTCACCCTGGCCACACCAGCTCCTACGAGATCAATTCGCCTGGCGGCCCCGTAGGACAAATCAATCATTCTCCCTTTCACAAAGGGGCCCCTATCGTTTATCTTAACAACAGTGCTCTTGCCGTTTTTCAGATTAACCACTTTCACGTACGTCCCAAGCGGCAAAGTTTTGTGCGCTGCGGTCAAACCATGCATATTATACACTTCGCCACTTGAAGTCATTTTCCCGTGAAACTTGGGGCCATACCACGAGGCCATTCCGTATTTCACAAAACCAGGTAATTTACTCAGAGGATAGTATTTTTTTCCATTTATCCATAGGGGCTTTCCTAGCCGGGAAATCTCTCTCACGTGAAGTAATATGTATTTTTGTTTGGGAGGCGTCGGGACTCTAACAACCGTGGCTCTGCGTGCACAACTGCTGATACTGATTACCAGCAATACTAATGACAGGAACGCTATGAGCTTATTAAACGAGCCAAGAGGGCTTGAAAATATATGGCTTTGGTGGTCGTTCTCCACAGCGACGGCAGCTTTCATCTCCCCATTTTTCCTTGACAAATTTAGCCCATTTTCCTAGATTGCGCAATGTAATTATATTGTAACTACAATGTAGTTATGTTGATTCAAGCCAAATTGGAAATCAGGGAGAAAAATTGGAGGTTTTTTCATGAGACTAAAAGACAAGGTTGCACTGGTCACCGGGAGCAGCCGTGGTGTGGGTCGTGCAGTAGCTCTGGGTTTTGCCCGAGAGGGCGCCAAGGTAGTGATAAACTACAGCTCAAATGAAGCCGCTGCAAATGAAGTAGTCGATGCGGCGAAAGCAATGGGTACCGAGGCCATAGCAGTAAAAGCAGACGTTGCCAAAAAAGCCGAGGTAGAGGCATTGGTTGGTAGCACCATCGAGCATTTTGGCAGGATTGATATTCTTGTTAACAACGCCGGGTTCACCCGCCCTGCCATGTTACTCAAGATGACAGAAGAACAGTGGGACGCTGTGGTGGATATCCACATGAAAGGCACATTTCTTTGTTCTCAAGCCGCAGCCCGCCACATGAAGGAGCAAAACAGCGGCAAGATAATCAACGTGACCTCTGTTGCCGGCCTTGTAGGAACAGTGGGACAGGTTAATTACAGTGCCGCCAAAGGCGGAATTATTAGCATGACCAAATCCATTGCAAGGGAGCTTGCCAGATATAACATCTGCGCCAACGTGATTTCCCTAGGTATTGTCGCCACTGACATGACCGAGAAAATCAGGACGGACGAAAAACTAAAAGAAATTTACATGAACAGGATTCTGCTGAAGCGATTTGCTGAGCCCCAAGACATTGCGCCGGCGTTTATCTTTCTGGCCTCTGGGGACAGCAATTACATCACCGGACAACTTTTGTGCGTTGATGGCGGCTATGGGATGATATAACTAAGCCTGAAGGCGCAAAGCACATAAGGCTTTAAGGCAAGAGAAAATTAAATAACAAACTATAGTAGATTTTGATATTGAGAAGGAGGGGTGTTATGGCTGGAGTTCCGGAGAAAATAATGACATGGCAGATG
This sequence comes from Desulfobacterales bacterium, assembly GCA_027024445.1. Lineage (GTDB taxonomy): Bacteria > Desulfobacterota > DSM-4660 > Desulfatiglandales > Desulfatiglandaceae > B111-G9. The sequence continues at coordinate 4,417 of JALVSJ010000481.1, read as the reverse complement.
GTGAGACCTGCCACGAAAGATAAAGACACGGGAAAGATTATTCCCGGCAAGTTAGAAAGGAAAGAACTTCCTGTACCAGATTTGAAATCTGGAGAGGTGCTCGTAGAAATAGCTGGCTGTGGAATCTGTCACACCGATCTTGGTTATTTTTACGACGGCGTTCCTACTGTTTCTAAGCCTCCACTTACCCTGGGTCACGAGATATCGGGGACAGTGGTTGCCGGGGATGACCAATGGATAGGCAAGGAGGTGTTGATACCTGCTGTCATGCCGTGCAGGCAGTGTTATCTGTGCAAGACCCGCCGTGGTAACAGATGTTTGAACCAAAAAATGCCTGGCAACAGCATGGGGATATATGGTGGCTTCTCCAGCCACATACCCGTTCCCAGCATCGACCTGTGCGAGATAAAAAACCGAGGCGATTTTCCATTGGAAAAGCTTGCGGTTGTTGCTGACGCAGCTACTACACCATATCAGGCGGCGAAAAGGGCGGCTCTGGAGCCCGGAGACAATGTCGTAGTCATAGGGATTGGAGGTGTCGGCCAATATATGGTTCAAGAGGCAAAGGCCCTGGGGGCCAGTACAGTTATTGCGATCGACATTGTTGAAGATCGGCTCAACAAGATGCTTTCTTATGGCGCTGATTTCGTGATCAATTCAAAAGGCAAAAGCCCCAAAGACGTCTCCAATGAATTCAAAGGGATCAGGAAACAAAACGGCTTGCCAGGCTATGGATGGAAAATCTTTGAGGTGACCGGGACCAAGCCCGGCCAAGAAATCGCACTGGCACTTCTGAGCTTCACCGGCAAATTGATTGTAGTGGGATTTGGGCTACAGAAGGTAGAGTATTCCATCAGCCGCTTGATGGCCTTTGACGCCGAAATTATCGGCACCTGGGCCTGTCTTCCCGAGTATTATCCCGCGGTCATGGACATGGTCCTGTCTGGAAAGATTCAGGTAGAGCCATTTGTACAGACCAGGCCCATGAGCACAATTGCCGAGTGCTTTGAAGAGATTCACACCAAGGGGTCTCCTGAAAGACGAATAGTACTAGTCCCTGATTTTTGATGAACCAAATGGGCATAGGGGGCCTGGCCCTAGGCTTCGGGTTAATAAATCATACGCTATTTTTGGGTACATCCGAAACAAAGGTAGTATCACTACTATGCTTCTAAAACTTGAGTAAAAAAACTACATGAGCTTAACAAAGATAAAAAGGAGGGAGTATTATGGCTTTAGAATGGATGCCGAGGGATAACGAGCCAAAAGATCACTTGTTACACACTGACGTCCATTGGGGAAAGGACGAGGACGCACCATGTGTCGTTTTTGAAAAAAGACCTCTAAAAGACCCACAGGGAAACGTGATAGAAAGACTTTATGTGGCCTGGATTAGGCTGAATAACCCCAAACAATACAACTCATATACCACGGAAATGGTAAAAGGGGTAATCGCAGGCTTTGATAATGCATCCCTGGATCGAAGTGTTGTGGCAGTAGTATTTACCGGCACTGGCCCCTATGCCTTCTGCACCGGCGGCAACACCAAGGAGTACAGTGAATATTACAGCCTGAGATGTGACGAATACGGGCAGTACATGGAACTGTTCAACGGCATGGTGGACTCCATACTGAGGTGCAAGAAGCCTACCATATGCCGCGTCAACGGCATGCGTGTGGCTGGAGGACAGGAAATAGGAATGGCCTGTGACCTGGCAATTGCATCTGATCTGGCAGTATTCGGCCAAGCCGGCCCAAGGCATGGATCTGCCCCTGTGGGAGGGTCCTCGGATTTCCTCCCCTGGTTTTTGAGTATAGAGGATGCCATGTGGAATTGTGTTTCATGTGAGATGTGGTCTGCCTATAAAATGAAGGCCAAGAACCTGATAAGCAAGGTAGTCCCTGTGCTAAAAGTAGATGGCAAATGGGTGCGCAATCCAATGGTGATCACTGACAAATGGGTAGAAGACGGAGAGATTGTTTACGGTGAGTTCAAAAAAGGTGATGAACTCAAGGAGGCCAGGGAATTTGTCAAGAAACATCAACCCAATGCCGATTTTGAGCTCTTGGATAAGGAAGTGGACAAGGTTGTGTGGACCTTTGCAAATCTCTTCCCCGGGTGCCTCATTCAGTCCATAGACTCAATCAGGCAGAAGAAAAAATTCTTCTGGGATCTCACCAAGAATTCCCACCGACACTGGCTCGCTGCCAATATGTCGGGCGAGGCATTTCTTGGGTTTGGCGCATTCAACACTAGAAAACTAACCGGCAAAGATACCATTGACTTTATCAAATTCCGGCAGAATATCGCTCAAGCACGGACGTGGGATATGGAAATGTTTGCCGAGGTGATGCCCAAGCCCAAAGAATAAAATGGCCAAATCCGTCTTCGGGCCATGGGGTAAAGACGTCAATGGCTCGAGCCTCATAATTTCAGATACCAAAGGAGTGATAAACCATGGGTTATGAATTCATCAAGACCGAGTTTGGCGACGGGTTGGGAAAAATTATTCTCAACAGGCCTCAACTGAACATCCTTAACATCGCCATGATGGAAGAGATCAATGATGCTTTGGGGACCTTTCAAAGGAACAGAGATCTCAAGGTCCTCCTGTTTGGGGCAGAAGGCAAATGTTTTTCTGCAGGCGTAGACGTGGGAGAACATATGGGCGACATGGCCCCTAAAATGATAGAGGTCTTCCACGGCATGTTCAGGCTTATGGATAAGCTAGGTGCAGTAACCGTGGCTTCTGTATTCAGTTCATGTCTCGGGGGCGGGTGTGAGCTTGCCATCTTCTGTGACTTTGTCATAGCCGCAGATAATGCCAAACTGGGGCAACCCGAGATTCAGGTGGGCGTGTTTCCCCCAATTGCCGCCCAGATCATGCCTCGCATCATGGGAAGAAAGGCTGCAATGGAATTGATACTTTCCGGAAAAATAATCACGGCACAGGAGGCTTTGCAACTGGGTCTTGTTAACAAAGTAGTGCCCAAAGAAGATCTGGGGACAGAGACTGAACAATTTATCAAACCTTATTTAAAACTGAGCGCAGAGGTCCTCAGGATAACTAAGAAGGCCATAATCAAAGGACTGATGGATGAAATGGAGCCATCCCTAAAGGTCATAGAAGATATCTACCTCAATGAACTAATGAAAACCAACGACGCGAACGAGGGCCTTAAGGCATTCCTTGAAAAGCGAAAGCCGGTGTGGAAAAACTGCTAGAGTTCCATCCGGTCATTGCGGGAAGATAAAGGTCGGAGATCAACTCCGGCCTTATTTTGTTCAATTCTTCTTCACATGCTCTTCTATGAACTTCACAACATCCTGGGTATTGGTACCAGGGCCGAATATCTCAGCAATGCCACACTCTTTAAGCTTGGGGATGTCTTCGTCAGGAATTATGCCACCCCCCAGCACCAGGATATCTTCCACTCCCCTTTCCTTCAGCAATTCCATAACCCTTGGAAAATGATAATCATGGGCACCAGATAGAATACTCATGGCTATTACGTCCACATCCTCTTGAATGGCTGCCTCTACGATCTGCGAAGGAGTTTGCCGCAGCCCGGTGTATATGACTTCCATACCTGCATCCATCAACGCGCTGGCCAAAACTTTAATTCCCCGGTCGTGTCCGTCTAACCCGGGTTTGGCTGCTAACACGCGAATCTTCTTTTTCTCTCCCATATCTGTCAATCACCTCCAAGCAAAACGATCGTTTCCTCCTCAGCCAAGGGTAGTGCTGGGTTGATACTCACCAAAGACCTCTCTCAGCACATCACATATTTCACCTAATGTGGCATAGGATTTCACTGCATCAAGTATGGGGGGCATAAGGTTGTCGGCTCCTTGGGCTGCCTTTCTCAGGGCTTCCAAGCTAGCCTTAACTTTCTCATTATCCCTCTCGGCCCTCAATGCCTTTAGCTTTTCGACCTGAGCGACCCTGACCGCCGGGTCAACTCTGAGCAAATTTGTAGGTTTTTCTTCTTCAACCTGGAAGCTGTTCACCCCTACAACTATGCGCTCTCCTGATTCAATCTCCTTCTGATAACGATAGGCACTATCCTGGATCTCTCTCTGGATGTAACCTCTCTCTATGGCAGCCACCGCTCCTCCCATCTCATCAATCTTCTGTATGTATTCTTCTGACTTTTCATAAACCTCCCTTGTGAGACTTTCCACGTAGTATGCACCCCCAAGAGGGTCAACCGTGTCCGCCACTCCTGTCTCATACGCAATGAGCTGTTGAGTCCTGAGGGCCACCTGCACAGCCTGCTCAGATGGCAGGCAAAGGGCCTCATCCATGGAATTGGTATGAAGCGATTGAGTACCGCCCAAGACCGCTGATAGGGCCTGAAATGCTACCCGTACAATATTGTTCATGGGCTGCTGGGCCGTCAGAGTACAGCCTGC
>JALVSJ010000480.1 GCA_027024445.1 Desulfobacterales bacterium | reverse complement strand
CGGAGTGAGTGGTCTTCTGAGCCAGGGGGGGAGATGGCCTTCAAGGTTACTACCATGATCAGAAAGGCCAGGGCTGCAGCAAGACTCGCAGCAAGATAAAGGGATGAAAATCCCAACCGCGTAATTAGCATCTCACCAATGGGTGGGGAGAGGGCGGAGGCACCCATCAATGCCGCGCCCACCACTCCGTATGCCTCTGCCCGTTTGGACGGAGGGAAGGTCCTGGCAACCAGGGAGAAACTGCCCGCAATAAAGGCCGAAAAGCCCAGTCCGTGCAAGGTACGGGCCGCGAAAATGACCAGCCCGATGGAGTTCACTAGTATGTAAGACAGGGAGGCAATGAAGATCGTGGATATACCAAACAGGATCAAGGCCCCTTCCCCATGTCTTGCAGCAGCCTTTCCCATAAAAGGCCTTGAGATCACTGTGACAGCAGAGAAAATTCCTATGACCACCCCAATCATGGTGTCAGAGCTTCCCATGGTCTTGAGGGCAAGGGGGTAGAGATAGAAAAAGGAGATGTTTGAGAAAATCAGGAAGAAGATGAGGTTTACGAGGACAAACCGTCTGTCCCAAACTGGAGGGCTCTCTTGCATATTCAGCCTGGTTTCAATGGGATTAGACCTTTCTTCCGCAGTATGGACAATACTGGAAGGAAGGCTCTAGAGGTTTACCACAATAGGGACAGACAGTGCCACGCATTTTTTCAGGGCCGTGAAACACCTGCCCGGATTCATCAGAGATGGCGCCACAACTGTTGCACTCAAGAAATGGTTCGCCCTTTTTTACTCGAAAAAGCGGGATAAAGAACAGGGATAAGTAATGGTCCACGCGCTTGAGCCTCGCCTGGTAGAGGCCGCAGGCAGGGCATAGGCGAGGCGTATCATCAAGTGTCACCGTCTTTGGCTGTACACCACCAATAAAGAAAAACATAGCTTACTTCCTGGAGCCTGAAAATGATCTCAGTCTTTATCCCAGATTATGCGCGAAGGCCAGCCGAATCAATTTAAGGCAATGGGATGTTCCCGACGGAGCACAACTTGCCCTCCTACGGTTGCACCAGAGCGCCCACATAAGCGCAACGTCGGGACCTAATAGCTCACATCTTAAGAGCAGCGCAGTTGTGTCGGCGATCGTTTTTTGGGGCAAAAGGGCTTTCCTCCTGCTCCGAGCCTCCCGGGCTGGTCAGGCACTAAAAGCTACGAAGACTTGATGATGTGGGGTGCTCGCACCTGGATGTTCCCTTTACATCAAAGATGACCGGTCTTATTAAATTTTAGTGCCTGACAGCGCCCTCCCGACAGTCGCATCCGGAAGGCCCTCTTGCCCCTCCCTACTTGGCTGCGCTGTCGGGAGGTCCTTGGAAGACTGCATCTACCGGATGAGCCTTCGTTGAACTCTCCCGGCGGTCCGAGCAGGGATGCTCAGGTTATGAATAAATCAGCCTATCACAGCTCCCTCAGGCATCCCGTCTGCAAGGACCGCCTCCCTGTAAGGAGTCAGATGCAGTCTGAAAAGGATCTTCCGACGGCGCAGCGAACCTAGCAAAACGATGCTCCATTGCCTTTCATCAAGCAGGTGACGCCAGAAAAGTGCTACACATTGCTCCACAAGGCAATTTGAACATTGGCGTACAATCTGAAGTTAAATTATACTTTAATCATAGTAAAAGGGGATTCAAGACTCCAAAATGAAAGCACTTTCTATGCGGACTATTTTCTGCTAAGAAAAGTTAGGGGCTTCGTAAGAAGTCCATCCGCGTCGCGAGTCGCGGGATTGCACATGCCTGGGGTAGAGTGGCAGAAGGGGACCGTATATTCTCGAGAAACCCTGAGCAACTTTGGACGAAAAACGCCAGCTTAAAGGAGGGCCAACATGAAAAGGACAGGCATTGTGAGGGATGAACGTTATCTCAATCATGATCCCGGGGCCTATCACCCTGAGAGCCCGAGACGACTGGAGGTGCTCTATTCCATGCTGGACGAGGAGCTAAAAGGTAAGTTCACGGAGATAGAGCCCTTTGAGGCAGATAAAGAGATGCTTTTATGGATTCATGATGCGTCATACATTAACAGGGTTGCCGCTACTGCCGGCAAGGAATTCACTTCCCTTGACCCGGACACCTCCACTTCACCTGGGTCCTACGAAGCGGCATTGCTGGCAGTAGGGGGGCTGTGCAGGGCGATTTCTATGGTGATGGCGGGGGAGATGGATAATGCATTTGCCTTTGTCCGACCCCCGGGACATCACGCGGAAAGGGCCAGGGCCATGGGTTTTTGTCTGTTCAATAATGTGGCTATAGGCGCGCGGTATGCCCAAAAAAAGCTGGGAGCAGAGAAGGTATTGATAGTGGACTGGGATCTCCATCACGGCAACGGCACCCAGCATTCCTTTGAAGAAGACCCGACAGTTCTATATTTTTCCACTCATCAGTATCCTTATTATCCGGGCAGCGGCTCCCTGAGAGAGACAGGTAGGGGGCAAGGCAGGGGTTATACGGTGAATGTACCACTGTCTGTGGGCAAGGGTGATGTGGAGTACGTGGGTATTTTCGAGAGGATTGTCAAGCCCATTGCCAGGGAGTACTCGCCTGACTTGATAATGATATCAGCAGGCTTTGATATCTATGCCAATGATCCACTCGGGGGCATGAATGTGACGGCAACAGGATTTGCTGGCATGACCCGGAGCCTTATGGAGGTGGCCGAAGAAGTCTGCGGCGGGAAGATAGTGGCTACGCTTGAAGGGGGGTATAATATTCAAGGGCTCAGGGAGTGCGGCAAGGCAGTTGTGGAAGAGATGCTGGACCTGCAGCAGACTGATCCCAGGGCCGTAATCTCTTCGGGGTCACAAATAAATTTAGATAGCATTGTAAAAGAAGTTACTGAGGTCCAAAGAGAATTCTGGAAAACCCTAGGAAATTGAATGGCACGGTGAGCAGGAGTAAAGGGGCCATGGGCAACAGAGGGCGATTCGGCAAATATGGAGATATCAAGAGAGTCGAGAAATTGAGGGCCGGGAGAATGCGGCCCTTTCCCTTTTCTGGGCCCAAGCAATCAAAGTCTGCTGAAAGGGTGGTCCCACAGTCTGAATTGCGGAGAACCAGATATGTGGAGCTAAGGCCGGGGAACCAAAGGGATACAGAGTTTGTCAGA
>JALVSJ010000479.1 GCA_027024445.1 Desulfobacterales bacterium | reverse complement strand
GACAAACTTTGGAACCAGTTCGCTTGCCATAAGGCAAAAGACATCATTCTGGATTGCCTTCATATCATCCACTGAAAGCCTATCTTTGTTCGACAACAATTGAGTTATCCTGGAGATTCGATCCATGGGTTCCCAGTAGACGCTTATGTAATAGGGATAGCTTGGACCTGCCACCCTGTTGTTGGCAGTGGCGATAAAACCTGATGGAGGATTTATCAGGTGGGGCCTCTTTTCAAAGGGGACGTATCCCTGCCACTCATAGCGCCCGTTCCAGCCCGGCAGTGGCAGAAGGCCGTTGCCATTCGGCCGTAACGGTATGGTAGCGCAGCACCAGTAACCAATATTTCCGTCTAAATCCGCAAATACGAAATTCTGGCTGGGGAGCTCCCAGTCCTTTAGCGCCCCGATTACTTCGGTGACATTTCTTGCCTTCATCAAGGCATAGCCTGCAGTACCCGGCTGGATGCCATCGGTGAAGGCCCATCTCTGGGAAATTGCCTGGCCTTTCTTTATGTCAATGGACTTTGGGAGAATTGGCCCGTGGCGAGTAACGAATATTTTCTTTTCTACGGAATCTCCCCCTTTGATCTTGATGGTTTCCTTGACCACTTTCATGTCTTCCCAATGGTCCTTGAACCAATACTGCAGAGGATTTTTCGGATTTATTCTCTCTATATAGAAATCCACATCATCGACCATCACATTGGTGACCCCCCATGCCGCGTGGCGGTTATGGCCTACGGGGATGCCAGGAACACCAGGGACGGCAAAGCCGCTGACATGGATGGTGGGGCAGTTGAGGTCCACTTCCCACCAGAACCCTGGATTTGTCAGGGCTAGATGTGGATCATTGGCGAGAATTGGCTTTCCATCAACACTCTTCTTACCGGAAATGACCCAGTTATTGCTTGCTCCGGCCACAGGAAGTCCTATCATTGTTTTTAGCTGCCTGGCCACAAGGGGCGCAATCGCATTGCACGCTATGTCAATATCTTTTTGTGCAGGCATGATTACAGGCGCCTCCGTCGGCCAAAAAGGGAAGGTCTCGCGGAACCGTTCCTCGCCAACCTTTTTCAGTATCTTCTGGGCGGTGAGGTCAGTGGTGAAACCACAACTCAGCCCCCAATTAACCACTTTCAATACTGCCAGATAGTCTTTTTCAGTCCATGGCTCTGGTACGTATCCCAGCAAGGTAAATTCAATGGGTAGTTTGGTCCGGTGGGTATCGATGTAAGTGGTTATGCCGTCGGCAAAGGCCCTTAACTGTTTTTGGAGATGGGGCGGGGTCGTATCCTGGATTCCGGGTGCAGTAAGGAGCCTGAAATAGAGGTCAGTGTCAACGAAGTCTTTTCCAAAGATCTCCGAGAGCCTTCCCTGGCCTAGGCGACGGAGAAATTCTATTTGCCATAACCGATCCTGTGCTATGGCATAACCAAAGGCAAAATACAGGTCTTCTTCATTTTTGGCAAAGATGTGGGGTATTCCAAAGTCATCCCGGATGATCTTGACCTCTTGCCGGAGCCCGGCCAATGATATGGTACCGTTTGTTTTGGGCAGGCGGTTTTTCAGGGTGTACTGGAACCACAGATAGCCACCACCTGCGAATATAACAATGATAGCCGCCAGTATGCATACGATGATAATAACCCACTTTTTCATGATGCCTCCATTTAAGCGAAAGCTCCGGTGTGTCTAAAACCGATTTTTATTAAATAGAACGAGAACAGCACATGAATTGGTTATGCATAAGGCGTAAGGCGTTAGGCGGAAGGCATAAGAAGTCCCACAAAATTGGATCAAAGTATTTCTTCTCTCATACCTTGAGCCTAAAGCCTCTGGCCAATTCTACACGCCAGTTCCTTGCCTTTTGTTGGAACTGAGCTTGGCACTGGCAAAAAGCCAATTCTAGGCACAGCCAAATTTGTGTATAGCACAAAATACTATCCCATGGAAACTAGTTAGAGGTTTCATGCCGCTCGCCTTGAGACGGCGCGGAGCACAGGTCGGGGTTGACACCAGGAGATGAGCGCGGCTAAGGTGAGCGCACCGGCAGTCCGGGAGGCAGGGGATTTGTTATCAGTGATCAGGAGGGTGAATGTTAGTGGGTGTTGGTTCGATAGTTTTGGGAGCGATTATTATTACTGCAGCCGGTTACATCCGGGGTTACAGCGGATTCGGCTCTGGGATGCTGGCTGTCCTTGGTCTTTCAATCCTTTTTCCTCCCTCTCAAACCGTTCCTGTTATTCTTCTTCTGGAGGTGGCAGCCAGCGCCTACCTCTTGCCCGGCGTATGGCGTCTCATTGACTGGTCTTCCCTGGGGTGGCTTTTTCTCGGGGCTGCAGCCGGCACCCCCATCGGCGCCCACGCACTGGCAAACATCCCTCCAAACGTCATGAGGGCAGCCATTGCCGTCATAGTAATAGCCCTGGTTGTTATGTTCGGGCAGGGGATTCGCTTTGAAAGGATTTTTAATAAGCCAGGAGTGATAACAGTTGGACTGATTTCCGGTGTGCTGAACGGCGGGGCTGCAATAGGGGGGCCACCTGTTATCTTGTTCTTTTTTTCCTCACCCGCAGGGGTAGCAGTATCGCGCGCATCACTCATAGGGTTTTTCTTTGGGACAGACTTTTATGCAGCCCTGATGTGTGCTACACAGGGGCTGATGAAATGGCAGACACTGAGGCTCGCAGGTGTGCTGTTGCCATTTCTGGTTGCAGGTCTGGCACTGGGCAGCAGGAGCTTCCTTAAGGCGGACCGTGAGGTGTTTCGCAAGAGGGTGTTGCAGTTGCTCGTATTGCTGTCCATTGGTGCACTGTTTCGATCGGTGGTAGGGAGGTAAACGAGGGTTTCCGAGAAGATCATACGGTAGATGCAGTCCTAAAAGGACCTCTCGATTCCTCGGATCAGTTGTCCTGCTGTCTGGTGAGGTGAGGAGCTTTGGTTGCCCCATACTACAAGCTAGATGTAATAGAGTGCATAGGAATGGGCCGTCGGGAGATCCTTTTCAGACTGCATCTGACTCTTTACAGGGAGGCGGTCCTTGCAGACGGGATGCCTGGGCGCTTGGTGATAGGCTGCAATATCTCCAACCTGAGCATCCCTGCTCGGACCGCCCTGGAGGTCATGGGGAGAGCTCATCCGATAGATGCAGTCTTCCAAGGAC
>JALVSJ010000478.1 GCA_027024445.1 Desulfobacterales bacterium | reverse complement strand
ACATATGAGGCGGTCCATCGGGCGGTTCGAGGTCATATCTCTGATTACTTCTTCAATTGCCTTTATTTGATCGGGAGTTTCCTCGTGTTCAAACGTGGCTTCGAACTCCTTAAAAAGGGTGTCAGGAGGAGAGAAGGCATATCCCTTTTTGTGCATACGCAGTGCATAAAGGTCCACAAGCTGTTTTGCTATCTCTTTAATAGAGCGTTTTGCCTTTTGTTTGGCCACATTCCAGGATCGGCCACCAAGGCGGTCGAGTTTCGGCTCCTTTTCTTCCGGTCCCACATATTTCTGGAGTATTCCTATTCGATCAGCAGGAATATACAATCTATCTTTGTCTGCATAGTTTATGAGAAGGAAATCGCTTACCTTTCCGGCTACCTCCATTTTGAGGAGTCCCCCGTATCGCCCTATACCGTGGTCTTCATGCACAATGAGGTCGCCTTCATTGAGCTGGCTAAGGCTCGACCATCGAGAAGTGCCAATGGCCCGGACCCTATGGGCCTTTGGAGCTGTTTTCTTGGGACCAAAAATTTCATCTTCCGTGATGACAAATAAAGACATTTCGGGCCATGCAAAGCCCCTTGTTAGCCTACCTACGCATAAGAACAAGCCCTTTCTCCGACCAATCTCCCTCCATGATTTAACTATGCCGTCTGGATAGACGCCGTAATTATTGAGGATCTGAATAAGGCGCTGTGCCTGCTTTTCGGTCCTCGTGACCAACACCACGCATCCGCCCGAAGCTGCCCATTTTGACACCCGCTGGGCAAGGGGGGCCATTGACACCCTTCCTTTGCCCTCCATAAGCAAGCTCAATTCCTGATCAACGGGTGAGACAGGCTCGGTGGATAACAAAAAAGTTGACTCTCCGCTATCAGGAAGCCCCGACAACCCAAAACAGAGTCGTTGATAGCGCCTCAACAAGGCCTCAAACTCAGTAGGTGACACCATGATCCCAGAAGTTTCGGGAAAGGGTTTTCCCTTTCGAGAGGCTTCTTTGTGGAACTGCGCTACTTCCTCCTCATAGCGAGTTGCCACAGACTCGTGGCGAGTGATGAGTGCGTGGGGATCAATAAGTATCAGCAGGGAATCGCCCGGGAGGTAGTCAAACAGGGTACCCGGCTTTTCATAAAAATGGTTCAGCCATGCCTCTATTCCAGGGAACCTAACACCTTCAGCGCCGGCATTCGGTAGCCTGCCCATTGACCTTGCTCTGGTCATGTTCTTCTCCTTGGTAATAACTTCAGAGCAGGGCATCAGCACACACTCGTTCAATTTACCCAAGCTTCTCTGGCTGACTGGATCAAAATATCTGAGGGATTCCAACTCGTCTCCCCAAAATTCCAAACGTATGGGGTTGGGCTGGAGCGGGGGGAACACATCCAGAATGCTCCCCCTGACCGCGTAGTCTCCTCTTTCTTCAACGAGAGAGGTCCTTGCATACCCGGTGGAGTTCAGATAATGGATTAATTCATCTCTGTCGAACTGCTCTCCTACCTCAAGGAGTTCAAGAGAGGCCAGGAAAGCTGCCTTGGGAAGGGTTCGGAAGACGGCAGCGTCCATGGATGTGACCACTATGGGTGTGGGGTGATTGATAAGGTGGAATAAAGCTTCAAGGCGATTGGTTATGACCTCTTGATGGGGGCTGAGGCCACTTAAGGGAGAAATATCGTAAGGGGGAAACCGATACACTCGGCCGGCAGCAGGGTAGCTCACGGACTGCTTGGACATGAAAAATTCTAATTGCCTCGAAAGCCTTGAGGCCTCCTTCTGCGTAGGGACGAGAATCATGCAGGGCCGATTTTGGCTTTCCAAAAACTCAGAAATAAAGAAGGATCTTGCAGTGTCTTGGAGACCCTGTAAACAGACCACAGTGGTGCCTTGATCGATGGTTCTATTCAGTTGTTTTAGTAGCTTCCTAGGCTCCATAGGATATTTTGTAACTGTTAAAAAACTGCGAGAGGGCACTTTGAAGGTAATTTCCACGCGGGCGTGCCCACTTCTCAGGCGGGCGGGAATCCAGTGTTTTGAATTTTGGCCCCTCAGCCTGCTTTTCTGATCATGTTGTTGACTCCCGCTCCTCGTCAAGTCCGGGAGAAGTTGCCGGTATGCTTATTCAGAGTATCAGACCTGTTTTGCCATGGCAATAGGTGACAACTTTGCCGTGTGCACAATAAAAACCCCTACAGGCGGGCCTCTGCGCCCACCTAGAGGGGCATCGAAAGACATCAAAGGGTCCCGTAAAACAGGGATTATATGACGGGGCCGCCGGCCATTCGTCTTAGCCGTATAAGTAACAAGAATATTCTGTGTTTTGGCCTAAAAGGTTATCGATTTTGTCCTGGATCTCTGCACGTTGTTTGCTTGCAGACCACTTTTTCCAGTCCTCAAGGCTCTGCCATGTGCTGATTACCAGATACTCCTCCGGATCATCTATGTTCCTGAGGGTTTCCCCAGAGATGTACCCTGGCTGAGACGTCGCAAGGGCCCGTAACTGGATAAGCAGGGGGAGTAACTGGGCCTCCTTGTCTTTGGACACTTTCCTCCTGATAATGATCTTAACTGCCATAATATCGCCTCCTTTCCTTACCAGTACCCGGGCCTGAATTAAGGTTTACGAATCCTCTGAACAGTAAGCCCAATTGCCACTATCATTTCCAGATACCACTCTGAATTACGTAATCGCCTTCGGACTTATCAAAATAAAATGGACAAGTCTCATCAAATTTTCTAAATTTTACCATATTATCAAGAGATGTAAATCTAAAAAGCTCATGGATTTGTAGGAAGCCCAAGCGTACACAGAATGAGATGCTGGGGTGAGGGAGAGCGTGTTTTGGTGTTGGCCAAGGGAGGCGAGTGTGGCTGAGGATTTCATAAAGGTGGCGACAATTGATAATGAGATAGAGGCCCTCCTGCTAGACTCCATCCTCAATGAGAGGGAGATCCCCCATGAGATGCGTTCCTATCACGATACTGCCTACAATGGTCTTTTTCAAACCCAAAAAGGTTGGGGACATATAAGTGCACCCCTTCGGTATGCCGCGGAGATCAAGGAAATACTCTCGGACATAAGGGCAAAGGCGTGGGAAGATAAAACCGTATAATAAACTACACGAGGGATTGTCATTATATTGACGATTAGGCCCCATTGAATCCGCCGCGCCCCATTGGGTTAGATACATGGAAACATCGAAAGGCCGCGCCAATAATGCATTGCTAAAGGATAGTTGGGTATATTCTTAAGGATCGGATGTGTCTGTAAGGTCAAGGGAGTTCATTGAAGCTAGTGGCATCAAAATTGCATAAAACTAGTGATGCGATTAGTGAATCCTACTGCGTAACGCGTATGATATGCTTGCAAAGGATGGGAAGGTTGCAACCCTGGTCGACACTTAGTGTCTGAGGAATACAAGGGACCATACGGGAGATACAGCGATGCAGAATCATATTCACTCCGGTCAATTGGTTGAAAGGAGATCAGAGCCCCGAAAGACCCCACAGGAGTACTATGCAGTGGAATTTTCCATTGAGGGACTGGAGCTCCCCTATCAGTTTAGAATATGGAACATGGCATCCAGGTCCATGTGTGTGCTTGTTAAAGAAGGCTCAGATATTCTGTCCAGGCTAAAAGTGGGCGACACATTAAATATGAAATATTATGCGGGAGGCTCGGTAGTCGAGCCTGAGTACAGAACCACAGCTATCAGGCACATAACGAAAAGTGAAGATGGTCGCTTCAAAGGGCACTATTTAGTAGGGCTTGAGATACTGGGCAATGAAGGAGAAACCAAAACAGAAATCTTGAAAAACTGAGTCAATAGACTGTTGCTTGCATTCTGATGCGGGGTTTTGCTCTTTCTCCCTCCAGGATTATTTCACATCTGATTTTTGACCTTCTTTTCAAAATAGAAGACTTCCTTTACTTGCTGGCATGTTTTGGTAAACTTGGATGAAAATCCATTCAAGGGGTACCAGAGAAAGCCGAAAACTCTGGAGAGGCCCCACGTCAACACGGATCTGGTGAAAAATGAGCATCCTTTCAATAATCTCCAATCTTCGGCTGCAGGACATTGTTGACATTTTTCTGATGACCGCTCTGGTCTATCACCTCTACCTATGGTTCTGGGGGACAAAGGCCTTCAGGGCGTTGGTGGGCCTTGTGGCGTTGGGAGTGGTTTTCACCATTGCCAAGTCATGGGGGCTTTTCCTCACCACCTGGGTGTTCCAAATACTGTGGCAGGTACTTGTAATCCTTCTGATAATCCTCTTTCAGTCAGAGATCAGGCAGGTATTGGAAAAGGTCAACCCGCTGAGATTTTTTGGGTTGAAGGGAGGGGCTGACTCAGAGGCCTGGGTGGACAGTCTTGCAAACGGGATATTCGCCCTGGCCAGGAAAAACATAGGTGCCCTCGTGGTGATCGAAAGAGAGGACCTCGTTGAAGAGTACATTACAGGAGGGGTGGAACTTGAAGCCACTCCAACCCCCGATCTGTTAATGAGTATTTTTCAAAAGGCGAGTCCATTGCACGATGGCGCAGCAGTCATAAGGAAGGGAAAAATATGGAAAGTAGCTTGTTATCTGCCGTTGAGTTCAAGGGAAGGATTGCCGGAGCATTGGGGGACCCGCCACAGGGCTGGCGTTGGTCTCAGCGAGCGATGTGACGCACTGGTGGTCGTAGTCTCAGAGGAGCGGGGGGCGGTATCCCTCATGCACGGGGGGCAGAACACGCCCATAACTGATCACGTGCAGCTTGGCAGGGTTCTCAGAGAGGCCACTGCCCCTTCAAAGGGTGATGGACAGGGTATTGCAGAGAAGGTGTTAATGGTTGTTCGACGTCGGCTAAAACTAAAATTGGCGGTTTTCGCCTTTGTGTCAATTTTTTGGTTATTGCTGGCTGGTCAACAAAACTTCGAGGTTTCGCTCAAGGTCCCCCTCGAGTTCAAGAATGTTCCCCAGAATCTTCAGGTGGTTGAGCCCCTTAACCCCCAGTTACAGGTCACCTGCAGGGGGCTGAGAAAGGACGCAAGCACCCTGAACCCTGACAATGTAAAGGCGCAGCTTGATCTGACGCTGGCAAAGTGGGGCAGGCGCACCTTCAGGATAAGCAGGGACCAGATTAGTCTTCCGACGGACAGGATTTCCATTGTTCAGATCAAGCCGTCAGTGTTAAAATTCAAGTTCAAGGAAATATCCTCGGGTTCCCGATAGACCAGAGCAAGGACCTAGATGGATAAAGGTTTTCGAAAGACAAATCATCTGGCGGTAGTAGGATTTTTGTTGCCGTTTGTGGCGGGCGCATTGGTGGGGCTCCTGGTTGTGCTTGTCAAAAAAGATTTCGGTCGTTTTCAGTTCCTAATCCCATACCTAACTGTTGTTCCTCTCCTGTTGTGTGGTGGTCTCGTGTGCTCAACCCGTTCTATTCCCCTGATAGAGGAGCGCAATGACAAGGACTACGCGTATTCAGGCCTGACCCTCAACATCCTTTTCCTGATCATCTACGCCATTTCGCTACTCTATTTCTTTGGTTTTGATCTCTAAATTTTCCTCGCTTCGCCCCTTCTTTTTCCTTGACATACGGGTGTTTTTTTCCTAGAAGTGTCACGAAGTGCCTTAAAGTGGCTTAAAGTGGAACAAAAGGGGCAATGAGGTGTTCAGAGGGCGCTCAAAACACACCCTTGACGCAAAAGGTCGTCTCGCGATTCCAACGCGCTTCAGGGAGGTATTGGAACGCAGAGGGGAAGACACCCTGGTGGTTACGAACCACGACAGTTGTCTATGGGTGTATGCCAGGCAGGACTGGTTGATAATCGAGCAAAAGGCCATTGAACTGCCTGAATTTGATCTGGATGTGAACACGTACCTTCGCTACTTCATCTCCGGCGCAAAGGAGTGCCCCTTGAAGCAGAACAGGATCACTATCCCCCCAGACCTTAGAGAAATCGCAGGCCTGGACAGGGAGGTGATGCTGGTAGGACAGCTAAAGAGATTTGAAATCTGGGATAAAGACAGATGGGAGGAGGCCTTCCGTCGAGCGAAGGAACATTTCCCGAGGGCAAGTCAGTCCCTTAGACAGTTCGGCATATAAGGAATTGGGTAGTGGGGCGCTTCCACCAACCGGTTCTCCTGGAAGAGGTGCTGGACGCCCTGGCCCTCAAGCCCAGGGGTGTTTATGTTGATGGTACGTTGGGCACCGGGGGGCATGCCTTGGCCATTGGGAATAGGCTCGATAGGGATGGCCTGTTGATTGGCCTGGACGTGGATGAGGAGGCCGTAGAGGTCGCGACACGGCGGCTGGAGACCCTTCAGTGCAAGTGGAGGGTTTTCAAGAAAAGCTATGCGGACATAGACGCGCTGCTTGACAGCCTTAATATAGCGGGTGTTGACGGGATAGTGCTTGACCTGGGGATGTCCTCGTTTCAGTTGGACCAATCAGGGAGAGGGTTCAGCTTCTCCCGGGACGAGCCCCTGGATATGAGGATGGACCCGAGCAGCAGTAGCCCCACTGCCGCTGACCTTGTCAACTCCCTTAGTGAAAAGGAACTGGAGGACTTGCTTCGGCATTACGGCGAGGAAAGATATGCGAGGCGCATATCCAAGAAAATCGTCGAGAGTCGGTATAAGGCTCCCATTAGGACTTCCTCACAGTTGGCATCTCTCGTTCGGGCCGTTTACCCTCAACCCCGGGGGCCTGTACCAAGGCATCCAGCGACTCGCACATTTCAGGCTCTTAGAATTGCAGTAAATCGGGAACTGGAAAATCTTGAATCGTTTTTGGAAAGGGCCCCTGATGTTCTTAAGCAAGGCGGCAGGTTGGTCATCTTGACCTACCATTCCCTGGAAGATCGAGTTGTGAAGCAAAGGTTTGCTTCCTGGGAAAAGGGGTGTACGTGTCCGCCTGATTTTCCCCAATGTGTTTGTGGAAAGAGACCGTTGATGAAACGTGTCTTTAAGAAGGCCAAGAGGCCGGACAAAAAGGAAGTCATTTCAAATCCCAGGGCAAGGAGTGCCATTTTGAGGGCAGCGGAGAGGGTGTAGTCATGACAGGTGCCGACAGGGTCACCCGCATGGTGAGGGCAAGGAATGCCAGGACAGGTATAAGGGTCATAAATTCACGAAAGAAAAGAAGACCCTTCGGCCTTTCAGGGAAACAGCTGTTTCTGGTGATTTTGATGGTAATTTTCTTGCTCGGGACAGGTATTGGGTTTGTTTGGTCTAATTTTGAGAGCACCCAAATAGGTTATGATATTACTCAATTGAAAAAAGAGGAACTCAGGCTGAGGGACATAAACAAAAAACTACGTCTGGAACTTGCCTACTTGAAGTCTCCGGAGAATCTCCATTCAAGAGCAATCAGCAAGTTAGGGCTTCGGCAGCCTCGGCCCGATCAAATTGTAGTGTTGCCATGAAGGTGAAGGAGAAAAAATGGATACGATTCCGGATAATACTGGTCACAGGAGTTCTCCTGTGCGGCTTTGGGACGATAGTGGCCCGCGCCTATCAGTTTCAAGTCATAAAACGCGACAAACTCCGAGCCATGGCCCGGTCGGGTTATACTGGCATCGTGAGTCTTCCGCCAGAAAGGGGAACTATCTATGACCGTAGTGGTCATGAATTGGCTGTGAGCACAGATGTTTCCTCTGTCTACGCACACCCAAGGCAAATAAAGAACAAGAAAAAGGCCTGTCGAGTGCTAGCCAGAGCTCTTAGAATATCCAGAAGATCTCTTTACAGGAGGCTTAATCCTACCAAGTCCTTTGTGTGGGTGAGAAGGAAGATTGATCCCAGGAAGGCGGAACAGATACAGAAGCTTAAGTTGCCAGGCATAGGCATAACTACTGAAAAGGGCCGCTATTATCCTGCCCGGGAACTGGCCGCCCAGTTGCTTGGTTTTGTGGGGATAGACAACAAAGGACTCGAGGGCCTGGAGGCGAAGTTTGATAAGATTCTTACCGGCCCCAGGTATGAATTAATTCAAATGCGTGATGCACTTGGGAGGCCTTTTTTCATTCGGAGAACTTGCTCGAAAAAGAAAACTCTTCATAACCTGGTGCTCACGATTGACAAGGATATTCAATACAGGACAGAGAAAGCCCTGCTGGCAGCAGTGCAAAAGACCCGTGCAAAGAGTGGGCAGTGTGTGGTTATGGACCCTAGAACAGGTGAAGTCCTTGCAATGGCGGTAGTTCCCCGATTCAACCCGAACATTTTTTCCAAATATCCTAGAGAACGCTGGAGAAACAGGACCGTGACCGACTGTTTTGAACCCGGATCTACTATTAAGGCTTTCCTGGTGGCAGGGGCGCTGGAAGACGGGGTGCTCTATCCCAATAGCAGGCTTTATTGCGAAAACGGCAAATACAAAGTGGCTGACCGGATCATCCACGACACACACAAATACGGGACCCTCACTGTTACCGACATTGTGGCCCTTTCAAGCAATATCGGCGCCATCAAGATAGGACAACAGTTGGGCTATGATCGCTTCTATCAATATATGAAGAAGTTCGGCTTTGGTCACAAGACAGGAATAGATCTGTTGGGGGAGCGCAGTGGTTTTATAAGGCCCCCTGAAAGTGCCAGGCCAGTGGAACAAGCAAATGCCTTTTTCGGCCAAGGGCTAACCGTGACCACTCTTCAACTGGCCTCGGCCATGGCCTGTATTGCCAATGGTGGAGTATTCATGAAGCCTTTCGTAGTAAAAGAAGTCACTGATTCCCGGGGCCGAGTTCAAAAAGCAAACAAACCCAGAGTGGTAAGAAGGGTGATTTCCTCAGCCACAGCCCGAAAGGTGACAGCAATTCTCGAGAAGGTTGTAAGCGAACGCGGCACAGGCCCCCAGGCCGCAATTAATGGCTATAGAGTGGCAGGCAAGACAGGCACAGCTCAAAAAGTGGACGAGAGGACAAAAACATATTCAAGGAGCAGGCATGTAGCAATATTCGTAGGTTTTGTCCCCAGCCAAGACCCGCGCCTGGTTATTGCCACCGTAATAGATGAACCCAAAGGGATACCTTATGGAGGGGTTGTTGCAGCTCCTGTTTTCAGAGAGATCGGGCTGTGGGCGTTGAATCATTTGAATATCAATCCTTCAATTAAGCTGGCGGAAAAACATCTCCGGCCTATTCAAACAATGAGTTCAAGGCCATGTGGTAAGGAAATGGGCTCGGACAAACTTATACGGCAAGGTTGCCTGCCTGATTTCACTGGCAAGGCCATGAGAGAAGTGCTCTCGGAGGCCAAACGCCTGGGCTTGGAGGTGAGGTTGGAGGGGACTGGTTTTGCATACAGCCAACGGCCCAGGGCCGGAGTATCACTCAAGCAGGTAAAATATGTCAGAGTTAGGTTTAGACCGCCAAGGTCTTCTTGAGTACAGTATGGGATATCACGGACGTGTTATTCTCGCCGACCTTGTGAAACAGATTCCTGGGGCAAAGTGCAACGGGGATGCGAGGATTGTTGCACGCGGGATAGCATATGACTCCAGAAAAGTGAGACCGGG
>JALVSJ010000477.1 GCA_027024445.1 Desulfobacterales bacterium | reverse complement strand
GGATGAAAAGGGAGGGCAACCCCAGGGCAAAAGAGGTCCTCGAGCTTCTCAAAATGAATGAGGGAAATAACTCGGGGAGAGGCATAGGCTGTGTGAGCTGGGATGGATCTGTGCATGCAGACCAATTCTGGCGCCACTATAGTTTTGGCAATGTAAAGGAAAGGCGATTCAGCGAAATATGGCAGGACCTGTCCGACCCATTAATGGCCAAACTCAAAGATAAGAAGAAGTACGTTAAGGGTAGATGCGCCCAGTGTGCGTGGCTAGACATTTGTGGGGGAAATTTCAGGGTGAGAGCCGAGGCGGTGACAGGAGATGTGTGGGCTCCTGATCCTGCGTGTTATCTCACCGATGAGGAGATTAAATATAGTATATGAACCTATGCTCTTAGTCACCACAGAGGCACAGGGCGCACAGAAGGTCTCTATGTTCTCCGCGACTCTGCGGTGAAAAGAATTTCCCGGGGTAGTTGTTATTCAAGAACATTGGTGACCAAAATCGATTTACAATTGAGAAGTCAGTCTATTATTATCAATAGGTTAAGGAGTCACTATCAGAGTTTAGAAAATTGGGTTTTCTGTTTGCATCTACTTAGGCAGGGAAACGGCACATTCCCTTCCTGCCTGCGCCCCCGCCTGACCGTCAGGCAGGGAGGCTTCGGCAGGCAGGCGCTACGCTCGCTGCGCCATCCATGGCTCCGCTCCCGCCACAACTATGGCGGGCAGGCACTGCGGATTAGGCACTCAGTTATACAGGCACAGGATTGTCATTTCCCTGCCCGCCGTTGCGTTCAGGCGGGGAGGAGCCTTGGCGACGAGAAATCTGAAGATTTCTCCCTGCGGTCGAAATGACATTGGAAGAACTGAGGAATAAGCTAAAAACTGAGTGCCTGATGACGCCGCTCTGGGAACATCCCCTGCCTGGCGCTGCAGGCCTGCCTGACTGCACGCGGCAGGCAGGGCAGACAGGCGTTCCCCTGGATACGATCAAGAATCGATTCTGGACAAGAATGATTCAGGAACATTTTTATGAGATATCGAAATTAGGGAGAAAAGGACATGATTGTACGGCCAAGGCGGCTGAGGCGGACTAAGGTGTTGCGGGACATGGTGAGGGAAACCACCCTCTCGCCAAAGGATTTCATTTATCCCCTCTTTGTTAAGCCCGGCAAGGGTCTGAGGGATCCTATTCCCTCCATGCCAGGCCAGTACCAGCTCACCGTTGATACCCTGGTGGAAGAGGCAAGGGAGGCCTGGGACCTGGGGGTACCAGCAGTGATCCTCTTCGGGCTGCCTGACAGTAAGGACCCCGTGGGTAGTAGGTCGTGGGCCCCTGATGGCATTGTGCAGCAGGCTATCATGGCCCTCAAGGAGAGTAACCCTGAGATGCTGGTCATCACGGATGTGTGCATGTGCGAATACACTGACCATGGCCACTGCGGTGTGATCAAGGACGGGGATGTGGACAATGATGCTACCCTGGAGCTACTAGCCAAACAGGCCGTGTCCCACGCCAGAGCCGGTGCAGACATTGTTGCCCCTTCAGACATGATGGATGGCAGGGTAGGGGCCATACGTCAGGCGCTGGACCAGGAAGGCTTCAAGAACACGAGCATTTTGTCTTACGCGGTCAAATACGCATCTGCATTCTATGGCCCGTTCAGGGAGGCGGCCGAGTCAGCACCTCAGTTTGGAGACAGGTCAAGTTATCAGATGGATCCTGCCAATTCCCTTGAGGCCTTGAAGGAGGCTGAACTGGACCTGGAAGAAGGCGCTGACATGATAATGGTAAAGCCTGCAATGGCATATCTTGACATTGTGAGGGCGGTTAAGGAAATTTCTCTTGTCCCTCTTGCTGCATATAATGTGAGCGGAGAGTATGCGATGGTAAAGGCAGCAGCACAGAATGGTTGGATAGATGAGCAACGAATCATGATGGAGATCTTGACGGCTATCAAGAGGGCAGGGGCCGACCTTATTCTCACCTATTTTGCAAAAGACGCTGCCAGGGTTTTGCAGGGATAAGGGTTGGCGGGATGAAATCATGAACAAGAGCCTCCATTCCCCGCAGAGTACCGGGCATCCAAAGCCCAATCAATTACGACTGGTTGCCTGGGAAGTGACCAGGAGTTGCAATCTGAACTGCGTTCACTGCCGGGCAGCGGCTGAAAAAGGCCCTTACCCGGGAGAATTGCCGACCAAGAGATGCCTTGAGATCCTGGAGGAGATAGCGCTCGTTGGCAAGCCCATAGTGATCTTGACCGGTGGGGAGCCGTTACTGCGCCAGGACGTATTTGAGCTTGCAAGCAAAGGGAATCAATTGGGACTTAGAATGGTGATGGCAACCAATGGAACACTTCTCACAGATGCCGTGGTCTCCCGCATGAAGGAATGCGGGATAAAAAGGGTGAGCATATCTATTGATGGGGCCACACCCGAGCAGCATGATGCCTTTAGAAAGGTGCATGGTGCCTTTAGAGATGCCATGGCGGGTATCGAGATCTTGAAGAGGCACGGGATGCCGGTTCAAATAAATACCACTATTACACGGCACAACGTGGCCGATATTGACAAGATTATGGAATTGGCCGTGTCGCTAGGGGCCGTTGCACATCATTTGTTTCTTCTTGTGCCAACGGGAAGGGCCAAGGATTTGAAAGACCAGGAAGTGGAAGCCCAGGAATATGAGGAAGTTTTAAATTGGTTCTACGATATGAGAGATAAAGTTCCACTTCATCTTAAGGCTACATGTGCTCCACAATACTATAGAATTTTGCGGCAGAAGGCTCACGAAAAAGGTGAGGCTGTGGATTTTGAGACATATGGATTGGATGCTGTTACGAGAGGATGTCTGGGAGGTACTGCCTTTTGCTTCATCTCTTATGAAGGGATAGTGCAACCCTGCGGGTACCTGGAGCTCAATTGTGGTGATGTTTCCAAAGAACCTCTTAATCAAATATGGAATGAGTCCCCCATATTTCAACAATTGAGAGATTTTTCCAATTACAAGGGCAAATGCGGACGTTGTGAATATGTAAAATTTTGCGGGGGATGCAGGGCACGGGCATACGAGGCAACAGGGGATTTTCTAGCTGAAGAACCTCTTTGCGTCTACGAACCCAAGAAGACAGTGGCAAGGATATCCCATGGCTGAAGTCTCCATAGATGCTATTGACAG
>JALVSJ010000476.1:382-25950 GCA_027024445.1 Desulfobacterales bacterium | reverse complement strand
GTCTGGAGATGCCGCAATTGCGGTTACCTCCATGTGGGCACCGAGGCCCCTGAGGCTTGCCCCGCTTGCGCACACCCCCAGGCATATTTTGAACTACTCGGGGAAAATTATTAGGAAACCACCATTCGAGTTCTTGACATAATCAGGGCTCGCCGGTTTTTAAAGAAAGGAAACGCACATGGCAGAAAGAACTGGACTTGTAACGATTAGGGGCAACCCTGTAACCCTTGTGGGTAACGAAGTGAAGGCAGGAGACCCGGCACCAGACTTTGTCGTGGTCAACAACGACCTGGAAGAGGTGGAATTGACCGCTTTCAAAGGGAAAACTCTCTTAATAGCCTCAGTGCCGTCTTTGGATACCCCAGTTTGCGACATGGAGACACGGCGGTTCAATGAGGAGGCAGCGAACCTGGGAGATGAGGTCCAAATTCTGGTCATAAGCATGGATCTCCCCTTCGCCCAGAAAAGATGGTGCGGTGCAGCAGGGGTTGACAGGGTGTTAACCCTTTCAGATCATCGAGATGCCGCCTTCGGCAATGCATACGGAGTGCTAATAAAAGAACTGCGCCTCCTTGCGAGGGCTATATTCGTCGTTGATCGAGAGGGTGTTATTCGCTACATTCAAATTGTTGGAGAGGTCGGTGAAGAGCCAGATTACGAGGCGGCTCTTTCGGCGCTAAAGGCGTGCTTGTAACATTTGGCACCTTATATCTTAAACACACAAAAAAATAAGGAGGTAAGAAATGGCCGAGAGATTACAGGTTTATAAATGTGAGGTTTGCGGGAACATAGTAGAGGTAATTCATGCCGGTGAAGGCGAATTGGTATGCTGCAACCAGCCAATGAAACTTCTGGTGGAAAACACAGTTGATGCCGCCAAAGAGAAGCATGTTCCGGTGGTGGAAAAGACAGCAGAAGGCTTCAAAGTTACGGTAGGCAGCGTAGCCCATCCAATGGAGGAAAAACATTACATTGAATGGATCGAGCTGATCGTGGGAGACAAGGCCTACAGACAGTTTCTAAACCCGGGAGATGCGCCCGAAGCAATATTCAATGTACCGGGTGACCAGGCTACTGCCAGAGAACTATGCAATCTCCATGGACTGTGGAAGGGGTAATGGCCATGTTAAATGAAAAACTTGAGAAGGCCTTGAACGATCAGCTCAACGCGGAATTCTACTCCGCTTATCTTTACCTTTCTATGGCCGCATATTTTCGCTCCATAAGCCTTAGCGGCTTTGCTAACTGGATGGAAGTCCAATACCAGGAAGAAGTCGCCCATGCGATGAAATTCTATAATTACATTAATGAACGAGGTGGCCGCGTTATCATGCAGGCCATAGAGGCACCTCCCACGCAGTGGGAATCCCCTCTCGCGGTGTTTGAGGCCACACTAAAACACGAACAGAAGGTGACGGGTTTGATAAACGATCTCGTCGAACTGGCAATCCAGGAACATGACCATGCCACCAATATTTTCTTGCAATGGTTTGTAACCGAGCAAGTGGAAGAAGAGGATAGCGCAAGTGAGGTGGTAGAAAAGCTTAAACTTATGGGAGATGCCCGTGGGGGACTCTTTATGCTGGACCGGGAACTGGGCCAGAGGACATTTACCCCACCGGCACAATAGGGATAGGAACCATAAACTGAAAGGAGCATTCAATGGCACAGTGGAAATGTGAAAAATGCGGCTACACTCTTACGGCTGATAAGCCACCAGAGCAATGCCCTTCGTGTAAAGAAAAATGCCAATTCTTGGACGTATCATGCTATATTCCAGAATGTGGATATACGGGCAGAGACGATAGGCTTAAATGATTTTGTGGAGGGGTATCCATGTCCGAAAAAAAATATAGGGTAAGGGCTGAATGCCCCCAGTGTGCGTGCGGGGACGTCAGCTTCCTGGGCCCTGATAAACTCAGGGAAAAATTCATAGGTAATGAAGATGAAATTGAAATACTATGTCCTCATTGCGGTACCAAGATAAAGGGAAAGGTGGAAATCCTTGACGAAGACTAGAAGGGGAGCGAGAGAATGCCTAAAGTATTAATCGTATATGCAACAAGAACAGGTGAAACACAAAATATCGCCGAGCTTATTGCTGAAGGTATCAGATTTGAAGGTGTGGAAGCAGAGGTAGTCAGTGTTACCCAGATCAAGAAGGAGACTGATCTGGCCGGGTATGATGGATATGTCTTCGGATCAGCCACCTACCATGGCGAGATGATGCAGCCCATGAAAACCATGCTTTTTCTCGCTGAAAAGGCAAACCTTGAAGGCAAGGTGGGCGGCTCTTTCGGAGCTTTTGGCTGGAGTGGTGAAGCTCCTGCCAGGATATTTGATACAATGAAAAACATCTTCAAGATGGACATGGTTAGTGGCCCCTTGAGGCTGAAATCGGCCTACCTTGAAGGTGGGACCCAAATGGCCCAGGACTACGGCAGGGAAGTTGCCAGAAAGTTTAGTTAATGGAACCCTGAGAAAGGAGGCGTTATGGACAAGTGGGTATGTTCTGTATGCGGATACGTCTATGATCCTGAAGCTGGAGACCCTGATAACGGCGTGCCTGCTGGCACGGCCTTCGAGGATCTCCCTGACGGCTGGACCTGTCCCGTGTGCGGAGCCGATAAAGAAATGTTTGAAAAGGAACAATAAGAGCAATAATGAGGGGAGCATCTCCGGACGGAGGGCTCCCCCTCATTATTTCTAATATAGCCTTCCTTCCATTTTTACCCCAACTTCTTACTTCCTCCAGAAAAAACTTGACTTGGTGCATTAAAAAAAATAATATTAAGAATAATTACTATTAAAAGGGTCTAGTCATCGTTGAGAAATAAGCAAAGACATCGCATGACAAAGCAGCGAAAGGTAATTCTTGAAGAGCTGCGTAAACACGGTTCTCATCCGACAGCCGACCAGATCTTTGAAAAGGTTAGAAAACGCCTGCCGCGCATAAGCCTGGGCACGATTTATAGGAATCTTGATTTGCTCGTATCAGAGGGATTAATAAGAAGACTGAGGGGCGATTATCCTCAAATGCGGTTTGACCCCAGGACAGACGAGCATTACCATATCACCTGCCTCAATTGCGGCAGGATTGAAGATGCCCCGGTGGAGCCCTTGCACGATCCAATAAAAAATCTGGAAAATGTCGTGGGGCATCTAACAAAATATGGCGTATTTGGACACAAACTGGAATTTGTGGGATTTTGCTCTGAATGCCTAAAAAAGGGGGTAGCCAAAGGCTTAAGTCCTGAGGCCAAAGAAATGGCCTCATAACTTCTGACCTTTTAGTTAAGGAGGTAAAATCATGACAACTCCAATGCACTGCCCGGGCTTTGAATCATTGAAAACCTTGAAATCTTTTATCTGTAAATGCCCCAATTGCGGCAAGGAAAAAGAGATTTTTTCGGATGAGTTTGATCGAAAGCACATCTGCTCAGGTTGTGGCCAAGAAATCGATTTTACCAAATGTGAAGTTCAGGCTGGAAGCGGAACATAGTCAATAAGGATTAAAGCCATGAAAAAGTGGGGGTACAGGATCACTAAGCACCCTGCAACAGATTTTGTTGATCTCGTATATTTTTGCTCCCCAGAGGGCGAATGCCACCTTGAAAAGGTGCCTAATAACCAAGCTGAGGTATTAGAGGGTATACTAAGTGACATGGGAGCCCAAGGCTGGGAATTGATTCAGTTGGCATTTGGAAGGGGGGGTATCATAGGGTTCTGGAAAAGGGAATGGGATTGATCGCATACGTGAATAACCTTCCGAGGAGGGAGACAAAATAAACCTAGAAGGAGGATAAAACAGGATGGAAAAGATCGGGAAGAAAACTGACGAAAAAAAAGGCCTTAACATTAGAGAGGTCACTTCATGTGAAGCTACAGCTCAGATGTTGGAGAAGATAGAGAGAGATGGAAATGACAGCATTTTCCACAGAGCTGCAGCCATGAAACCGTGCCCCATTGGCGCTGATTCTGCCTGTTGTAAACACTGTGCCATGGGCCCCTGCAGATTAAACTCAAAGGATCCCTATTCAAAGACCGGCGTTTGTGGTGCTACCATTGACACTATACAATCCCGAAATTTTGCTCGAATGGTAGCAACCGGCGCAGCGGCACACACTGACCACGGAATGAGCATGCTTGACTTGTTCAGGGCTGTCGTGAATGGGGAAATTAAAGATTACACCATCAAGGATCCCATAAAGCTCGAAGAAGTGGCAAGGGAAATCGGAATAGAAACAGAGGGACGCGAGATTAAAGACATTGCCACTGACCTATACGAAGAATTGGAAAGGACATATACCCAAGTTGAAGGTGAAATTCCTTTTGTAAAACGCGTGCCCGAAAAAACTCTTGAGACATGGAGAAAAAATGGAGTTGTTCCCCGCGGGGCCATGAGAGAAGTAATGGAGCTTTTGCACCGGACCCACATCGGTGTGGATCAGGACTATGAAAATATTACCAAGCAGTCCAGTAGAACAGCCTTGGTGGATGGCTGGGGCGGATCCATGGTGGCCACAGAAATCTCAGACATCCTTTTTGGCACACCCACTCCTGTCCGTGCCGAAGTTAACATGGGATGCCTGAAAGAAGACCACGTAAATATTATTATCCATGGCCATGAGCCAAACCTTTTTGAATCGATGCTGGAATCCGTAAATGACCCTACGCTTATCCAGGCAGCAAAAGACGCTGGTGCTGAGGGCATAAATTTGCTTGGAATGTGCTGCTCTGGAGCAGAGATGCTTTCGCGCCACGGAATCCCCCATGCCGGCAACTTCCTTTCTACCGAAGTTGTTATGGCCACAGGTGCGGTAGATGCAATGGGTGTTGACGTTCAGTGTATCCTGCAGGGCCTTGCCAAAGCCGCAGATTGTTATGGCACCAAGCTTTTTACTACTAACCCGAGGTGCCATATCGAAGGTGTGGAACACATTGAGTTCGTTGAGCACGAACCGCGTAAGTGTACTGATGCCATAGTAGAAATGGCCATTGTAAGATTCAAAAATCGCAAGATTCCTATAGAGATTCCGAATATTAGAAATCTCGGAATTCACGGTTTCTCTCATGAATATATTAACTACATGCTTGGTGGAACCTTCAGGGCATCTTATGTTCCTCTCAATGACAACATCATCAATGGACGAATTCGTGGTGTAGCTGGTGTAGTGGGCTGTACCAATCCCAGGGTAAAGCAGGACTGGGTTCATGTTGAACTGGTTAAAGAACTTATCAAGAATGACGTCCTTGTCGTCCAGACTGGATGCTCACAAATAGCCCTGGCAAAGGCAGGACTGTATACCCCTGAGGCTGCCCATCTTGCCGGCCCGGGCTTGAGAGAGGTATGTGAGGCCGTAGGCATGCCACCTGTATTGGGTTGCGGTTCATGTGTGGACAACAGCCGTATCCTCATTGCTTGCGCTGAAATGGTTAAGACTGGGGGCTTAGGCGATAGCATTGCGGATTTGCCTGTAGCAGGAGCGGCTCCTGAGTGGATGAGCGAAAAGGCCATTTCCATTGGACAGTACTTTGTTGCCTCGGGTGTTTACACGGTATTTGGCGTGACATTTCCCATTATTGAGGGCACCAAGTTCCATAAACTCCTTTTCGAAGGCCTTGAAGAGCAAGGTTTTGGTAAATGGGGATTTGCAAAGGATCCATATGAGATGGCCCAGATGATGATAGACCATATCGACAAGAAGAGAAAGGCTCTGGGTATCGATAAGGCGAGGGAGCGTGTGTTGTTCGACATGGCCAGCCGCCGTGAAATGGAAGCTATAGTCTAAATCCTTGTTTTTGACTCACCTGCCCGGGCTCTCATATGATTGGGACCCGGGCATTTTTTTCTTGGAGGGTAACAATGAAATTCTCCTCCCTTTATTATCACAACCTCACATCCTACAAACGCCGCGGCATCTCCCCCCATTTCCTGGACTGGGAAAATCAACCCAGGATCTTTAAAAGATATGATGGAGTTGATACGATCGACCTTCCCCGAAAAGTTGCCGTAGGAGACCTTACCCTATTTCAGATACTCAAGGAAAGGCCTGGAGATCTTAGTAACACCCAGCAAACTCTGGATATCTTATCATCCATTCTTCTTTTAACATGTACTATCACCGCACAGGCTATGCACTCAGGAACCCCATTTTACTTCCGTAACGTGGCATCGGCTGGCGCACTTTATCCCTTTGAGCTTTATTTGCTGGCCGAAGGAGTTCATGGTTTAGCCAGCGGTCTGTATCATTATGCTATTGACGGCCCAGCCCTTCATCCGCTCAGACAAGGTATATCCGTCTCACAAACTCACTCCCTGAATTTTTTTCTAAGCACCATATTCTTTCGAAGCTCATGGAAGTATAGAGACAGGGCCTATAGATACTGCTTGTTAGATACTGGGCATCTCCTTGAAAATCTGGTCCTCTCTCTCAGGGGCCATGGATTTTCGCCTCAGGTGACCTATGATTTTGATGATTCTCTTATCAACTCTTTTTTGGGCTTTGACCCTGATAGAGAAGTATGCCTTTCAGTATGCTGCACTGACAATAAACCCGATCTTTGCCCGGCTCTGCCTTCCCAAGAAAAATGGGGGACGCTCCCCCAGAGAGCCATGGAGGCCAGTGTGGTGTCTGTCCGTGAGGTAAAGTATGATGCCATAGCCACAATGCATGAGGCCTCAAGCGTCCTCAAGCCCGGCCCCTACCAAGGAATAAAAATGGATGAACTGCTGGGTGTCAGCGAAGAATCCTTAGTGGAAATACCACAGGTCCCAGCCTGGCCTGACGAACTGCCATATCCCCAGGTAGTATTTTCACGGCGCTCGCGGCGAAATTTTGTACCCCGCACCATGTCCCAGCACCATTTCGATTCTATTCTGGATGGCCTGTGCTCTGACTCCCTGCTGACTGGCTATCCATGGCTCACGTCTATTGGCCTGCTTGTAACCAACACTGAAGGTTATGGCTCCGGGTTCTACTTGCTTGACAGACGGTCAAGGAAACTAGCTTTGGTCAAAGAAGGAAATTTCCAGGGAGAAATGGCTCGTATATGCCTAGACCAGGCATGGCTTGCCAATGCTGCCCTTCATGTACTTTTCATCTCAAATCTGAAGGTTCTCGACGAGGTTATGGGACCAAGAGGTTACCGCCATACAATGCTGGAGGCAGGCAGGGCCGGCCAGTTGCTTTACCTTACAGCAACCTCACTAGGCCTTGGCTGCTGCGGGATTGGAGCCTTCTATGACCAGGAAGCAGCACATCTGTTAGGTCTCAATGACAATTCAAAACTCCTTTACCTGGTGGCGCTGGGCCCTGTCAAAAGCGTCAAGGGACACTGATTTTGCCATTGCGTATCGTTTGCGATAGCGTTAATAAAATTGTTGATCAAAAGGTGCTAACACTTCCTCGGATAGCTTGACGGTTCCCCTATAAGGCTAAGAATCCGTGTTTTTGTCATTCGCGCCTATGTATCAGTCTATCAAACTTGGTGGTGAGCTAACTTACGGTAAACCATAAGGAGCGAAAACCATGAAATGGAAACAGTTCCTCACACCGGTAAAGAACATGGATGCCGATGAAGTCCGGGTTTTCATGGGCAGTCTTCCAGAGGGCTCGTATACTCTTTTGGACGTACGTCAGCCCAAAGAATATGAAAAAGAACATTTACCCGGCAGTATTTTGATCCCCCTGCCCCAACTCACCGGAAAGCTGGCGGAACTTGATCCCGAAAAGCCTGTGATAGTTTACTGAGCAGTGGGAGGACGCAGCCGGGCTGCTGCACAGCTACTCGCCGGCAAGGGATTCAAGGAGGTTTACAATCTAAAGGGAGGCTTAAAGGCATGGAAGGGATTGAAAGCCTTCGGTCCATACGAAGCCGGACTAGAGGAGATCACAGGGAAGGAGGCTGCCGAAGAGGTTATAGTTCTTGCTTACGGTATGGAAGAGGGCCTCAGGGATTTTTATGACCACATGGCTCAGTCTGTTTCTAACAATGAGGTACAGAAGCTATTTAAAAAGCTTGCTGAAATCGAAGTGGCCCATAAGAACCATCTTTTTTCCCTCTATGTCCAGCTATCCGGCCAAGATATTGATCAAAATTCATTTGAAGATAAGATAGACCGTGAAACAATGGAAGGAGGCTTTACCACGGAGCAATTTCTCAAGGAAAATCAAGACCTGCTCCAAACACCTGAAGATATAATCTCCCTGGCCATGATGCTTGAAACTCAGGCCCTGGATCTATATCTCAGGTATTCCAGGCGCATGGAGGGCCAGACCTCGCGAGATGTCCTCTATGAGCTATCCGAGCAGGAAAAAAAGCACATACAGATCCTAGGAAAGCTACTGGAAAAACCTGGGTCCTCTTCTTAGAAATTGATTTCGAGGGCCTTAACCTGCTAAGATGCACCTGTTTTCTAGTAAACGCGTAGTAAAATGAGAGGAACATTCATATGAAGAAAAAATCGGGCGGCACGCGCCTTTTCCATGACAATGGAAATGTCAATAGTATCAAAGAAACCCAGTGCCAAAAGGCTCAAGATCCCGAGCTTTTTACCAATCTATTTGTTAACTCACCTATTGGGATATACATTGTACAAGACGGCCGATTCCGTTTAGTAAATCCTGAATTTCAGAGAATATCAGGTTATGCCGAGGAAGAGCTCTTGAGGATGAGCCCTAGGGACATAGTGTATCCTGGAGATTGGAAAGATGTGAAGGAAAACGCTATCCAAATGCTTAAAGGGAAACGTTTCTCCCCTTATGTTTTCAGGGCAGTGGGAAAAGACGGCGATATAAGATGGATCATTGAAACCGTCTCTTCTATCTGTTTCGAGGGCAGACGAGCAGCCCTTGGCTACTTTATGGATACCACTGAACACGAGAGAGCCAAGGAGGCGTTGCGTATATCTGAGGAAAAATTTAACAAAGCCTTTCGCTCCAGTCCAGAATGGTTCGTGATCACCACCCTGGAAGATGGTTTCTATCTTGATGTAAATGACGCATTTCTCCACACTACAGGGTACAAGCGCGAGGAAGTTCTCGGAAAGACCTCAAAAGAACTCGGGATTTGGGCTGACCCAAGCCAACGAGATGAGATTACGAGGATTTTGAAGAAAAAGGGTGTTGTCAGAAATATGGAAGTAAAGTTCCGTATGAAGTCTGGAGAGATTAGGCATGTGCTATGGTCCGCAGAAGTTATAGACTACGCCGGAGAAAAATGTATCCTCGCTGTCACACGAGACATTACTCCACTGAAGCAGGCCGAAGAAGAAAGGCTGCAAAGAGAAAAACTTCAGGTCCTATTGGAAACAGCCGGAGCTACCTGTCATGAACTCAACCAGCCTCTCCAATTCATTTACTATATCTTGGATGAACTCGAGGACGAGCACCCTGGCGACCAACTCATCAAGGACCTGAGGAAGCAATGTGATCGGATAAAGGAGATCACCACGAAAATGGACAATATCACCACCTATGAAGCAACTGATTATGTAAAAGGGTCCAAAATCATTGATTTCAGTAAAGCTTGCAAATGGCCTCTTTAGCAATCGTCTCTCAACAACACCCTCGCATCCACCACTTTTGCTCCCTGATGATAAACAATGATGGGATTGAGGTCCATCTCGCGAATCTCCGGGTAGGATTCCACGAGCTCAGAACACATTACAAGAAGTTTACGAAGTGCCTTTTTGTCATAGGGAGGATTTCCCCTTACCCCGTCCAGTATAGGAGCAGAGCGGATCTCCTGCATCATCTTTCTCGCTGAGGCAGAAGAAATGGGCAATACCCTGAAAGACACATCCTTCAACACTTCTACCATAATACCCCCAATACCGAACATTATTACGGGACCGAACTGATCATCAATTTTGGTTCCTATGATAACCTCGAGGTCTTGTTCCGCCATAGGGGAGACGAGGACCCCACTGATTTCCGCTTTGGGATTGTATCGTTTTGCGTTTTGAATTACTTCTTCAAATCCTTTAACGACTTGCTCTTTACCTCTGAGGCCCATCTTCACACCACCAGCATCGCTCTTGTGTAGTATCTGGGGGGAGACGATCTTTAGGACCACATCTGTCCCTATTTCCTCAGCGAACTTGACTGCTTGTTCCGGGGTAGTTGCAAGCCTGTCATTGGTCACAGGCGCTCCGTGTAGCTTTAGCAGTGCCTTTGCCTCGTGTTCCAGCAGAAAGTTACGACCTTCTTTCCTGGCAGTTTCAATTATTTTTCTCCCTCCAGGTTTGGCTTTAGCCCCCCAGTTAAAAACAAAGTTCACCTTGGCATGGTACTCGTTCATATAGCTGCCCCTTTGGGCCAGTACCCCTATAGACTTGCACGCAACGTGGAGAGAATCATATACTGGGATATTGTAGTAGCGTAACAGCTCAATGGGATGGGTATTCCTTGATGCATAAAGGCTATGAACCACAATGGGCTTGTTCCGTTTACGCACCATCTTGCCCATTCTGTGAGCCGCATCCTCTTCAATCAAACTCAAACTTTTGGCAAAGCGGATGCCATAACCACCAAAAAGCCCCACAATTAAGAGGCCTCCAATATCAGCGTCCTTGAGCATTATCTTCGCACACTCGGCAAATATGGACGGATCCGCGTCAGCACCCCCGGCCACATCCACCGGATTTCTCACCGATGCGGTGAAAGGTAGAATCTCTTTGAGTTTGGCCTGAGTCTTGTTGCTCAATTTAGGTATCTTAATTCCTAAGTCAGTCAGTATATCAGCTGCAATAGTTGCATGGCCGCCCCCATCGGCCAGAATACCAACGCTGTTGGTTCTGATAGAGGGAAGACTTGATAAACATTCTGCCGCAGGAAATAGCTCGTCAGGATTATCTATTACGATTATTCCTGCGCGTTCAAAAGCCGAATGCGCAACCTCTGACATCCCAGCCAAAGACCCGGTATGCGAGCCGGCCGAGGCCTTGCCTGCTGCTGATCTGCCACTCTTGAGCAATATGATGGGCTTTTGTAACGTGGTTCTGTAAGCTTGCTGCAAGAATTGCCGCCCCTCACTCATCCCCTCCACGTACATAAGAATGGCCTTGGTGTCAGGATCATTGCCGAAAAATTCCAGGTATTCATGAAACTTGATGTCGGCTTCATTACCTACTCCCACATAGTAAGAAAACCCCTTCTGGCTCTTGACACTTGCCTCGGTAATCAATGACAGAGCCATGTTCCCGCTCTGGCTCACCAAGGCGATGTCCCCTTTGGGCACGTCGGGGATACCTACAAGATTAAGATTGTTCTTGAGATTCATCATGCCAGAGGTGTTGGGTCCGATCAGCCTCACATTGTATTTCTTGGCTACCTCAAGCATTTCCTGTTCCAGCTTCTTTCCTTCTGCCCCCAGTTCCCGGAATCCTCCGGCAATAATGACCGCGCCTTTAACTCCTTTTTTTCCGCAATCCTCAATGATCGAAGGTACTGTCCTTGCCGGAGTAGTGATCAGTGCTAGATCTACAGGCTCCTCTATGTCAGAGACTTTTGGATAGCACCTGAAGCCCAGGACCCTATTTTCTTTTGGGTTTACCGGGTAGATCTTTCCCTCAAATCCCTGCTCCAGGAGAGTCTTGATAGCCTGGTAGCCCCTCTTGGTTTCATTCCTTGAGGCTCCTACAATTGCCACAGAGGTCGCATTGAGAACCCTGTCAAGGCTCATGGCATCTTCTCCTTTTCTCAAACACTTTGCTGTATTGTTCACCCGACAGAATAAATAGCAAAATATCATTAATTTTTGACTCGATCAAAACAAAATAATACCTGCCACCACGCTTTTTAGCAGTCTCAATCCCCTTTTCGCCCGTGCCCTTGTGGATACACCATTTTGCCTGAAAGGCTCATATCGTATCCTCCTAGCTGATGGGCCAGATCTTTGAATCCTTCCTCGTGAAGCATCCCGAGAAACGTCTGTACACCCTTATCAAAAAACCGTTCCTTAGGAATAATAAGGTCAAAGCGCTCCCAACACCATGGTATGAAATCCAGGTCCAACAGATTGGCTACCGTCTTTATCCCAGGACCTGCATCAGCCCTACCTGCGAGTATCTCCAGTCCCACATCAAGATGCCTCGCCACCTCGCGGCCATAGCCCTCTATATTCTGCCCTGCAATCCCCACTTCTGATAGTTTTTTATCAAACAGGAGTCTCGTGCCGGTACCCATAGCCCTATTTACAATCCTAACACCGTTTCTTGCTAAATCTTTTACCTCACTGATACCTTTGGGATTCCCTCTGGCCACTAAAAGTCCCTGTTCTCTCTTGCAAAAGTTCACCACAGCCGGCAACCTTGACAGCTCTTCTTTTGCATAGCCGAAATTATAGTCAGTCCCCCCTTTTTCCATTAAATGGCTCGTGGCAATATGACAGAGGTTGCGCTTCAGTGCTCTCAACCCCCCCATGCTACCCAGGTTGCCGTAGACAGCTATTTCTTCAGGATAAAGCCTATTGAAAAGTGAGATCGCTCTTTCGAGAAGGATATCATTACTCCCGGCAATTATGAGCAGGCCATGGTATGGTGGCAGGGAGGTAGAAGACTCGGGGAAATTGATCGTATTATTCTCTACCCATTGTTCAACCAAATGTCGTGGGAACAACCATTTGCCCGTAATCTTTGTTGCAGGAAGGCCTTTTTCAGCTATAAGAGTGTAGACCACTTTTTCATTTACATCCAGGAACACTGCAACTTCCTTCGTGTTCAGAAAGGTCTTTTTTTCCATGTTCACCCCTCTCAGAGAATCTTTATGGAACCATAGGGTATACATACCCACACTGAATCACCAACAAATATTCCCAGGGCCAATGCCTCCTGTCTCGCTATGACAACGTAGAGCGGAACCCCCATGTCAACCATAACTCGTATGTTATCGCGATCTGCTGTAAGTTGTCTCACCTGCGCCATTACAATATTAGCGTCATTTGGAGAATCCTTTTTCTCCTTCAGGATTTCTACTGAACAAGGATCAATAGAAATCCTGGCCCGGCCACCCTTCTGTGCCCTCATCAGTAGTTCAGGTCCACCTTTGATCTTGCATAGGGCCGAGCCCGAACCATTCGCACTCAGCGTTACCGAAAATATATTCTCTTGCACAGTCTCTCCTATTCTCCCCCCAAAAATAGGAATCATTTCATGGGACATCCTTCGCGCCTGGGAAATATCGTGCGTGGTTATTACAATGGTAATGCCCCTATCCTCATTGATCTCAGAGACAACTCCTTCTATTACAGCTTGATTTTCAACATCTACGCTTGCGGTGGGTTCATCCAGAAAAAGGACCTTGGGGGAGCACGCAAGAGCCCTGGCAATGGCCACTCTTTGCTTTTCACCGCCAGAGAGGCTTGGTGCGTGGGTGTGAATAAAATCCCTCATTCCCACCAATTCCAGGGCCTCTTCAACAATTTTTCTGCGCACGGGCTTATCCATACCCCTGACCTTCAGGCCGAATTCAACGTTATTAAGAACTGAGGTGGAAAATAGTACAGGTTGTTGGTGTACCATTACTATTTCCCTGCGCAAGCCCGTGAGGTCTGCAGAAGAGTAATCGATAACATTACCTTTATAGTAGACCTTACCGCCGCTGGGACGGGCTAGTAGACTCAAAATTTCAAGGAGCGTGGTCTTCCCGGACCCGTTTGGCCCAAACAGCGCATAAATCCTCCCTTTCTCTATATCAAGCACTTCAATATCAAGCACCTTTCTTGTGCCGTATATCTTCACAAGGTCCCTTATACTAAACAAACTCATTTGGCGAGCCTTCTCTGTACCCGATGAAAGATCATGTTTATACCCAGGCTAAGGGCAAGAAGTACAATGCCCAATGCCACGGCCATAACAAACTCTCCCTTGTCATATTCCAGGGCCATAGCGGTGGTCATGGTGCGCGTATACCATTTCGCATTACCTCCTAACATCATACTCACCCCAATCTCAGCGATCACCCGGCCAAAACCGGCAATTACAGCCGCCATGACCCCATGGCGCGCTTCGCGGAAAATCACCATGGCAGCGTCTACCGGCCCCGCACCAAGAGTAAGGGCTGTCTTCCTAAATTGATCATCGACGCGACGCACCGCGGCTATGGTCAAGGAAGTTATTATGGGAAGAATAAGAATCACCTGGCCAATAACCATTGCGGTTTGCGTATAGAGAAGATCCAGCATGCCCAGGAGCCCTTTCCTGGAGATAAAAGCATATACTGTCAGGCCCACCACCACCGTTGGGAGGGCCATAAGGGAATTAAGAACAGTAATCAACGCTGTCTTTCCATGGAACTGCCTGAGAGAAATAACAAAACCCAGGGGCACCCCTATCAGACTTGAAAGAACTGTAGAAGTTAAGCTTATCTTCAGAGACACGTAGATAATAAAATAAAGCTCGGGGTCTAGAGACCAGAGCATCAAGATTGCTGAGAGGAAGCTGTCTAAAAGGAAATGCATGGAAAATTTGCCCGGGACCCTTCAGAATATTCAGCGACACCTAAAAGCCGCATTTTTCTCGCTGTCTGGAAATGAGAGTTCAATCAGTCATTATAAGTTAATTTTAGATACTATAATGCCTGAAATTCAGCAATACCTTTTTCATTTTACTTCGAAGGAATAGCCTCAGGAAAAAATACCTGCTGGCCTGCTATCCTGTATGAAGCTATCAAAGCCTGGGCCTTGGGTGAGATCAGCCACTTGGCAAAGCGGTCTGCAAGGTCAAACCGCACAAAGGGAAATCTTTTTGGATTGATGGGAATTACCCCATACGGGTTGTATAGCCGGGGATCGCCTTCGCAAAGAATCTCAAGGTCCAGTCCTTGTTTTCTGCCATACTTGTATTTCAGAAAAGTCCCTCTATCGGAAAGGGTGTAGGCCCGTTTTTCTTCTGCATAAGTGAGGGTCTTTCCCATCCCCTGACCTATAGAAAGGTACCACCGCCCTAATCCCCCTGGATATTTAAAAGTGAGGGACTTCTTTTTTCCCTTTTTTACGATTCTGGTTTCTTTGCTCTTTAGTTTAAGGCCCGTTGCAAGCCACAGCTCTTGTTCTTTTATATGGGTGCCGCTGTCATCACCCCGAGACACGAATTTAGCCTTTCTAGCAGCTATCCTTTCCAATGCCGCAACAGTATCCTTCATGCCCCTTATCCCGGCGGGGTCAGATGCAGGTCCCACGATGACAAAGTCATTGTGCATCACCTGCAACCTATAAGCACCGTAACCCTCTGCCAGGAATTTATCCTCTCTCTTCTTCGCATGAACCAGCACCACATCTACGTTACCCTCCATCCCGTCCCGCAGAGCAGCACCCGTGCCTTTGGCGAAGACCTTTACATGTATCCCGGTGTCCGTTATGAAAACGGGCAGAAGGACATTCAGAAGGCCCGAGTTCTCTGTGCTGGTTGTAGTGGACATCTTCAGTACGTGGGTTTTCTCGGCTGCTGAAGGCATCGTGCTTGAGTATAGAAGGAGTGTCACACTAGCGAAAAACATAATTATTAACCAATTTCTCTGCATATTTGTTGGACCTCCAGCAAATTACTTTATTTATTTCATGCTTATCGTGCACATAGCGGCGTAATTTGTCAATATGATTTCCTTTAGGGATATTTATTCCTAATTTTAATCTATATAGTTCTAAACTATCTACTTTATACCTATAATACTTTTAAATATCAACAACAAGTCTCTTGCCGATAATAGAGTACTTGGGTACCATGTTGCCTGTTTAGGAAAGAAAGGTGGGAAATGTCAAAAAAATCTAGCTTGCGATGGTACGACCATATTTTGTTGAAGACCCTGGTGCCTGTTGTCTCCGGGCTAGCCAAAATGCTCATGGCAACCTGGCGCGAGGTAAGGGTTGAGGGCAAAGAAGAGGCAGAGGCAGCAATAGAAAAGGCTGGGGGTAGAGCGGTCCTGGCTGGATGGCACCAGCGGATTCTTCACTTTGGAGCCCATCTTAGGGGAAAACCTCTGATTGCTATGGTTAGCCAAAGTAGAGACGGTGAGTATGCCTCTGCCTTGTTAAGGTCTTTTGGATTTGATGTCGTTAGAGGATCCTCGACCCGAGGCGGGTCCAAGGCCTTAAGGGAGCTAACGCACAGAGTTATTCAAGGCGCCTGGGCAGGCATGGTGGTTGATGGCCCTATGGGTCCACCACGCGTTGCGAAGCTCGGAGCTGTGGTGATAGCCAAGAATACCGAGGCACCATTAGTCGGCGTAGTATGGGGAGCGGATCGCTGCTGGGTGTTGAATAGCTGGGACAGATTCATAATCCCGAAGCCTTTCGCTCGAGTTGCGGTAAAGTATACTCAGCCCATTTTTGTTCCTCTCTCTTCAGATGGCTCGGTACTGGAAACATATCGGGCTCAATTGGAGAGTGCTCTCAAGGAAGCTACTCTCTGGTGCGATGAGCTTTTCGGGGTAAAATGGCCCTGGAGAAAGGAGACACGGAAATCTTGAGTGGTCTATAGGCGAAGGCCCTGCCTTACATCTCCTTTATAATAGGCATCCAACTTTTCTGCTGCGTCGATCACTTCCTTGTTGTCTGCCTCAGGGACTTTCACAACCAGTTTTGCCAAAAGGTCTCCTCTTTTCTTTGTCTTTGGATTTGGTGCCCCTTTTCTTTTTAGTCTCAGAATCCGACCGTTTTGGCTTTTGGGAGGAATCTTTAGTCTTACCGGGCCGTCTATGGTGGGG
This sequence comes from Desulfobacterales bacterium, assembly GCA_027024445.1. Classification (GTDB taxonomy): domain Bacteria; phylum Desulfobacterota; class DSM-4660; order Desulfatiglandales; family Desulfatiglandaceae; genus B111-G9. The sequence continues at coordinate 9,244 of JALVSJ010000476.1, read as the reverse complement.
ATAGTTATGGTTCCACCCGCAATGGCCTCTTTTACCGTCACAGGCACTTCCATGTGGAGGTCATCCCCTTCCCTTTTCAGCAGGGGATGGGGCTGCACATGAATCTTCAGATAGAGGTCTCCGGGGGGCCCTCCATTGAACCCGGGCTCTCCCTTACCTGCCACTCGCACCTTTGAACCTTCTTTCACCCCCGGAGGAATTGTTACTCTGATCCGTTCTGTGCCCAGGGTCTGACCTGACCCACCACACATGGGACAGGTCTTTCCGATTTGTCCGTGCCCTTGGCACACGGGACAGGGTTTGGTGAATTGTATAGGACCCTCTCCTACGTTCACCCGGCCTGATCCTCCGCAACTACGGCAGACAGTAAGCTTCCCATTGGGATCAGTGCCAGACCCTTTGCACAGGGTGCATACCTTGGCCTTCTGCATTGTGAGCTCGGTTTCCACGCCTTTGAGGGCAGAGATCATGTCAATGGTCATATCATGTTCGATGTCCCTGCCTTTTACCTTGTGGCCGGATCGAAACTCACGAAAATCACCTCCCGTGTCGGCAAAGCCGAAAATGTCGCCAAAGATGTCCTCATAGGTATGGTAACGACCAAAAGACTCTCCTCCGGCCTGGCGCCAACCTGTGCCGGCCGTCCTCTGGTACTCCTGCCATTTCTTGTACTCCCTGGCCTTTTCCGCATCAAATCCGGCCTGAAGCCCCTCCTCACCGAATTCGTCGTAAAGTTTCCGCTTCTCCTCGTCAACCAGGACTTCATAGGCACGCGATATCTCCTTAAACTTTTCTTCTGCCTCCTTGTTGCCAGGATTGATATCAGGGTGCCACTTTCTGGCCAGCTTTCTATATGCCTTCTTAATCTCATCTTGTGTGGCGTTCTTTGATACACCCAGTATTTCGTAATAGTCCTTTGCCATTTCCCATCACCCTTTGCTCTTTCACCCAAGATTATTCACTCAAGATTTCTCGCCTCACTTGCCTACGGGCAAGTAGGCTCGAAATGACAGTTGAAAGTGGGCTTTCCAACAATTTTCCCCATAAAATACCTATGCGGCATTTGCCAACTACTTACTTCTGCCCACTAAAACCACACTCCTCGCTCTAGCCACTCATAACTTTAGCTCACTTCTAACTTTAGATCACTCTAGGCACTCTAGATCACTCATAACTTTAGATCACTTTAGTCACTTTAGCTCACTCCCAACTCCTCCCGTGCCTCTTTACTAACAAAATGCGATGATTAAATTTAATAGCGATGACGTTTTTTGCAAGCCTTCACAGTCCAATCTCATAAGGGAGATTGCCTCATGTACATCATAAAAGTCAAATTTGATCGAAGGCCCAGAATGTTTCAGGATAGAATGCACAGGCTAATGGAAGAGGTGCTGAGGATTACTCGTCCCGTATTCTCCCCAACCGAAGCAGGGTGGAGTCCTGAAGCAGATATGTACGAAACTGAAAACTCTATTATTTTGGTGGTAAACCTTGCTGGTGTAACAAAAGAAGATATCGAGGTTTGTTACTATGACGGATATCTCAGCATATCGGGCAAAAGGACCTTGAAATTCCCTTCGGGGGCTCCGATAAGGCACCATCAATTGGAAATTGGATCAGGTGCCTTTGAAAGGGTGTTTCGTATCCCCTGCTTGGTTAATCACAAAGCCATTGAAGCAACCCTGCAGGATGGTTTGCTGACAATACAGATGCAAAAAACTGGCCCGGCCAGACATGACGTGATCATAGAAATCGACCCAGAGGGTGAAATTACTATTTGAAAAATGAAATTTCTCAGGAGGAGCCATGGAAGAGAAGGCCCAACAACTACCTGAAATTTTACCCATTTTGCCAGCAAGGGACTCAGTGATCTTTCCCAAGATGGTGGTCCCTCTGATGGTGCGTGACGAGCAGTATGTGAAACTTGTGGACGAGGTCCTCCAGAAAGATAAGGTCTTGCTTGTAGCCATGATCGTTGATGCGGAAACAGACCAAAGACCACCAGAGGTCCACCGCGTGGGTACAGCAGGGATGATCGTAAAGCTCACCAAAGCAGAAGAGGGAACAGTGCTGGTCGTACAGGGAATATCCAGGGTTGAAATCATCGAAATCGTCTCTGAGCAGCCATACCAGAGAGCCCGGGTGAAGGAACTCCATGATGTGGAGCACTCAGGCAAAGAGATCGAGGCGATGATGGTAAATGCACTCAACCTATTTAAACAGATAGTGGATCTTTCTCCTCATTTGCCACCAGAACTCGTACAGCTATCCAGGAACGTAGATCAACCGGGGCCTCTGGCTGACATGATTGTCTCTACCCTGAATCTGGATCGAAACAAAAAACAGGAAATTCTTGAGACCCTGGATGTGAAGGAGCGGCTCAGCAAGCTGCTGCTTTTCCTTAACGAGGAACTGGAACTGCAGAAAATGGGCAAGGAGATCCAGGACAGGGTGCGCAAGGGCATTGACAAGAGCCAGCGCGAATACTTTTTGCGCGAACAGCTCAAGGCCATTCAAAAAGAGCTTGGCATGGACAAGGAGGAGTCCCCCGAAATATCTGAACTCAGGGAAAGGTTGAAGGAAAAGCAGCTCCCCGACCAGGTGAGGGAGGTCGCTAAAAAGGAAATTGATAGGCTCGCTAAAATGAGCCCTATGTCCCCCGAGTACACCGTATCCCGCACTTACCTGGATTGGATCTTAGATCTTCCATGGCTGGAAGGCACAGAAGACGCCATAGATATAGAGAAAGCGAAAAAGGTACTGGACAAGTATCACTACAACCTGGAGAAAGTAAAGAACAGGATACTGGAATATCTGGCGGTCAGGAAACTTAACCCCAATCATAAGGGTCCTATCCTGTGTTTTGTAGGGCCCCCAGGCACCGGTAAAACGAGTCTGGGAAAGGCCATAGCCGAGGCCATGGGACGAAAATTTGTGCGCATCTCCCTCGGCGGAGTACGAGATGAAGCTGAAATTCGTGGACACCGTAGGACTTACGTGGGTGCCCTACCAGGACGCATTATCCAAGGCATCAAGAAGGCTGGCTCCAATAACCCTGTTTTCATGCTTGATGAAGTGGACAAGCTCGGAATGGACTTCAGGGGCGACCCTTCCTCAGCCCTGCTTGAGGTCCTGGACCCAGAGCAGAATTATTCCTTCTCTGATCATTACCTGGAACTTGAATTTGATCTTTCACGGGTCATGTTTATAGCAACCGCTAACCAGTTGGATCCCATCCCTCCTCCCTTGAGGGACAGGATGGAGATACTGGAACTGGCCGGTTACACTGAGGACGAGAAACTGGAAATTGCCACAAGGTTCCTCATTCCCCGTCAGATCGAGGAGCACGGTCTGAAGCGGTCCCAAGTTAAATTCCGCAGGTGTGCTCTGCGAAAAATCATAAGGGAGTACACGAGGGAAGCGGGGCTAAGGAACCTTGAAAGGGAAATCGGTGCCATCTGTCGTGCCATTGCCAAGGAAGTGGCAGAGGGCAAGAAAGGCCAGTTTCTGATAACCGAGGACAAGGTTAAGAAATACCTTGGCAAACCTAAATTCACTCCTGATGTGGCAGAGAGAACATCGGTTCCGGGGGTGGCTATCGGCATGGCGTGGACACCTACAGGAGGTGACATACTCTTTATCGAGGCCACCAAGATGCCAGGCAACAAGTCCCTTGTACTCACAGGCCAACTGGGCGATGTGATGAAGGAATCGGCCCAGGCTGCCCTGAGTTACCTGCGCTCCAGGGCCGAGGAATTGGGAATAGACAAGGATTTTTATAAGGATCAGGATATTCATATCCACGTGCCTGCCGGCGCCATACCCAAGGACGGACCTTCGGCAGGGGTTACGATGCTCACGGCACTGGCCTCACTGCTCACAGGAAAGCCTGTCAAGAGCAAGCTCGCCATGACCGGTGAGGTAACATTGAGAGGATCGGTGTTACCAGTGGGAGGTATCAAGGAGAAGGTACTTGCCGCTAATCGGAGTGGGATCAAGGAAATCATACTGCCCAAGGAAAACCAGAATGACCTGGATGAGATTCCTGACAAAATAAAGAAGCAGACCAAGTTTCACTTGGTAAGTCGAATGGACGAGGTACTGGAAATAGCCCTTGGACTAAATCACAGGGGAAGAAAACGTAATGCCAAGAGAAAATGAAACAGGCCAGGCGGGCCGCTCACAGTCCGCCTGGTTCTATTTCTTTACTGGACCATGTGAATGACTCTCTGGGGAAACGGAATCTCAATCCCATTTGCATCGAATTCTTCTTTGATCTTACGCGTGAGATCGAACTTAACATCCCAGTAATCTTCTTTTTTTACCCACGGTCTGACCACCAGATTTACGCTTGAATCGGCCAGTTCTGCTACTGCAATCTGGGGTGCGGGCTCATCCAGCACCCTTTCGTCTTGCTTCAAGATATTACTTATTACATCATACGCCTTTTGTATGTCCGAGGTGTACCCAATGCCAACGATCAGATCTACGCGCCTGGTATCGTAACCGGTGACGTTTTTCACTATGTCACCGAACAACTTGCCATTGGGCACAATGATCTTAATGTTATCTACCGTGGCGATCACAGTGGTGAAAAGTTGGATCTCCTTAACGACTCCTGCCACCCCGGCCGCCTCAATGAAATCACCCACCCTGAAGGGCCTCAGGACAAGAATCAAGACCCCTGCAGCAAAGTTTGCAAGTGATCCCTGCAGTGCAAAGCCAATGGCAAACCCAGCCGCACCCAAAACCGCCACGAACGAGGCAGTCTGGATACCGAATTTGGCCAGAGCTGCCAGAACGGCGAACACCAGTACCAGTACGTACACAAGGCCACTGACAAAGGAGATCACCGCCGGATCTGTCTTGGTTTTCTGGAGCATCTTATCCACTATTTTCTTGGACAGCCCGGCTGCTATCCTTCCCAAGACCAGGATAATTATTGCTCCAACAATCTTAAGACCGTAAGTAGCAAAAAAGAACGCTAGCTGATCAGAGATCTGACTCATTTCAACCCCCTCTTATTATGAATTTTTTGATGAGTAATACGACTTCGCGCGATTAGGATAGATTTCTCAATAATCATGCCGTTTTGGCTCTAGAATCCACAAAAAGATTTATTTTTATTTTATTTCAATAGGTTAAGCCATTTCACCAAAAAGTGTGTACCCTTGAATTTAAAAGTATAGCAGAGTCTCTGAGACACGTTCGTCGCGGAAATCCGGAAGACTCACATTGGCCTTGCGGGGGCATCTTCTTTAGCAAATGCAAAGTATGTAGCCAGTTAGAACGAAAAACGCGCAGCCACACTCCATGACAAAAAACTGTCCCGTTTGCAAATAATGAGGCATAAGTGTTTCATGAGACACAAATCTCCCCCTTGTAAACACAGATACGCATAGCTCAAGTTGCAAACAGGCTGTACTTTTCTTGCTAGTTATGTTAGCATCTTTCCATCTCTGGGAAAGCGGTAATAGACCAGGTATCGCCCCTCCTAGCGTGACATTGTGCCCTATTACTTAATGTTACTACCTTTCCTGCCTGTCAAGTAGGTTAGCATGGAACCTAATATGTCACTGAGGAACTAGGAATAAAGGTATGGATCTTGCATAATAAATTTAGTAATGTTTGCCGCTTATAGATTCTGGTTCCTAATTTCCGCGTCCTTTTTTAGCGTATTGACTTGTCCTGCTATTAAATCTGTAACCATCTAGAATATCAGGAGAAACCATGAGAGTTTTGTTTGTCTATCCAAAATTTCCAGACACCTTCTGGAGCTTCAAACACGCATTAAGATTCATCAACAAAAGGGCCGCTTATCCGCCGCTGGGTATCCTGACCGTAGCGGCTATGTTGCCCGGAGATTGGGAAAAGCGTCTCATTGACCTCAATGTGGCAGTTCTTGGGGACAAAGACCTTGAGTGGGCCGACTGTGTGTTTATCGGCGCAATGGCAGTGCAGAGATCTTCTGTTAATCAGATCATTTCCAGGTGCAAGGAGGCAGGAGTAAAGATAGTTGCTGGCGGACCGCTGTTTACCAGTGAACACGAGGAATTCGGTGATGTGGATCATCTGGTGCTGAACGAGGCTGAAGTCACTTTGCCCCTGTTTCTGGCTGACCTTGAAAAGGGTCGCCCGAAGCGACTTTACACGGCGTCGGATTTTGCTGACATCACCCAGACCCCTGTCCCTGCCTGGGACCTATTGGACATGAAGCATTATGCTTCCATGAGTATACAGTTTTCCAGGGGATGCCCGTTTAACTGTGAGTTCTGCAATGTAACGACGCTTTTCGGCCACAGGCCCAGGCTGAAAACTGCTGAGCAGATTATCGCCGAGTTGGACGTAATTTACGGCCTTGGATGGCGCGGTAGGATATTCTTCGTTGATGACAATTTCATAGGCAACAAGCGATACCTGAAAACTCAGTTGCTGCCCGCACTGATTCAATGGCGTAAACGCAAAAAGGGTGCCCCCTTTAATACTGAAGCATCCATTAACCTCGCCGATGACCCCGAGCTGATGGAAATGATGGTAGAAGCCGGCTTTGATACTGTCTTTATAGGCATTGAAACCCCCGATGAAGAAAGCCTGGCAGAATGCAATAAGAAACAGAACAAGAACCGTGACCTTGCCCTCAGTGTCAGGTTGATCCAGAGGGCGGGTCTCGAAGTCCAGGGCGGATTTATTGTGGGCTTTGACAACGACACTCCGACTATCTTCCGCCGCCAGGCCGAATTTATACAACAGAATGGCATAGTCACTGCCATGGTGGGGCTGCTCCAGGCGCCAACGGGAACCCCCCTTTACGAAAGACTCAAGAGGGAAGGGAGGCTGCTCGGGAAAATGTCAGGCAATAACGACGGGAGCACTAACATCATTCCGCGTATGGATCCAGGTGTCCTTCGGGAAGGTTACAAGGCCCTCCTGGAGGCCATCTATTCTCCCAAGAACTATTATAAGCGCGTCAGGATCTTCTTGAGGGAATATAAGAAGCCCAAGTTCGACATTCCCCTGGATATGCATCGTCTTCTGGCCCTGTTTCGAGCAAATATCAAGCTGGGGATCATAGGAAAAGAGCGGTGGCAGTACTGGAAAATCATCTTCTGGGCCCTCCTCCGCCGGCCCCGGGTCCTTCCCGAAGCCATCACGTTCGCTATCTATGGCTATCACTTCCGCAAGGTTGCGGGTATCTAACTCTTTAACATCAACCACCGGCCGACCTGTTCTCTTTTCTCTCTTGACACCAGGTGCCAATTTGGAGATACTATATCTGTTTAGTAGAGAATATTTTAGCAATAACGTGACCCCTATCTTGTAACCCATTTGAGAGATAGAAAAATGAAGGTCACCCTGGATTCCAACTTATCCATAATGAATGTGTTCGAGCCTCCCATAGAGTTACGGTTCAATGGCAATACTGTTACGCTGAAAGACCTCCTGGAGAAGATAAACGACCTGTGCAGCGGCATTCAGGTACTGAAAGACGGCGCCCCCGGAGATGACGTGCGCAATATCATCCTCAACGGGAAGGATTACTTCTTTATACCCAAAGGCCTGGACACCCCCCTTAAGAATGGCGACCATGTGAACCTGGAAATATACCTGGAACCGCTGGGAGGAGGATAAGTCCTTTTTGCCCTTGACTAAGTGCCGGGCTTTCTCTACACTTCGCCCCCGATAGTGCGGTTTCTTGACATGCCATAGACATCCCAAAATCTTTATTCCATAGCTACCCCCCAGAAGGAGTCCCTTGCCATCCGTACAAGGTTGTGGGAGGAAAAGGAGGAACTTCATGAACTTGGACCGTAACAGGATCTATCTCGAGGACATCGGCGAGATAGTCATGTCCCGTGGAGGTAAAGACATCTGGCTCATCAGGGGAATCACTCAACACCAGGCCTTTCGGGACAGGAACCTCCCTGATAAAATATATGTAGTGGACTTTCCGGGCAGGGGGCTCGGCCAGGAGTTCCTGCTTAGCCGCCAGGCCTGCGGGGCTGAAAAATTCCTGATGATCAAGAACATAGGCCATGAAATGATGCGGCTCTTTGAACGGATGTTTGACGGCAGGCTTGCCCAGTTTGTGATCCTCTGGGGCGGGAGGCCTTTAGACCTCCTTGATGCCAACCCCCCCTTCACCGTGACCGTCACCCTGACACCACCTACATAAAGCTCACCCGGGTGGAAGATGAAACTGCCTCCCGGGGATGGAATATTGTGGAAAGCTCTTTCGTTGGCGAGTGGTGGCCTGATGAAACATGGATCATCATGGAGGAGTGCATTGCTTCGGGTTCAACCCTCTCATATTTTGTGGAAGAGGCCCTTGGACACCACCGGCCAAAGAAATTATTTCTCTTTCCCGTCTGTGCCAGCCTGGAGGGATTGGAAGGTGTCTACACCGTATGCGAAAACCATGGTGTAGAACTTATTCCCGTATACAATGCTGCCCTTGTGCAGGTGGCTGCAGAGGGCGTAACGCTCCCCTTCACTGACCTTGGCCTTCAGCCTCTCACCATTGTTACTCATCACTTCTATCATGACCTGAAAGAGCGATATCAAGGGACACCGCTCTGCTGGGTAGGAGACATAGGAGACTCCATTTACAAGCCAGAGGACTATCTGCTTGAAACACTTCACGATATGTTCATGGTAGGAATGGACTTTGACCGCGAAGACTTTTCTCTCTGGAGTCCTATTGTTCGCTCGGAGAGTTTTCTGTCCCGCATGGAGGCCTCTCACCCGGAGCTCTATAAGGCCGTGGGCAAGTACCTAACACCATAATTAAATCTTGCACCCAGAGTATGCGCCAAGGCCAGCCGAATCAATTTAAGGGATGTTCCCGGCGGAGCACAATTTCCC
>JALVSJ010000476.1:0-372 GCA_027024445.1 Desulfobacterales bacterium | reverse complement strand
CCCGCCTGCCTGGCTCCGGACGGCAGACAGGTCTGCCCTGCCCGCCGGGCGGCAGGCGGGAAGGACCGCCCCCTGTGAGGAGTCAGATACAGTCTGAAAAGGATCTCCCGGCGGAGCACAATTTCCCCTCCTACGATTGCACCAGAGCACCCACATAAGCGCAAAGTCGGCCCCTAACAACTCACATCTTAGGAGCAGCGCAGTTGTGTCGGCGATCGTTTTTTGGGGCAAAAGGGCTTTCCTCCTGCTCCGAGCCTCCCGGGCTGGTCTTTTCAGTGACTTATCCTCGGGGGATTTCTGCCCCCTCCGCATTCCCGGCACTCAACTTCTACAAGAGAGCTTGATGGGAACATAGTCCGTATAAGTTATGCT
>JALVSJ010000475.1 GCA_027024445.1 Desulfobacterales bacterium | reverse complement strand
TGGAAATGCTGCGTTTGATCTTCCTATCTTGTATAGTCGTGATGATGCGTTTGCACTGTTTTTTACCATTGATGGGGAGGCCGCCCAGCGCTTAATGCCATCGCCCAATCTTTACCCAGTGAGGATGACGGGAGGGAAGGCACTACTAGGTGTTGCTGCATTCAACTATATAGAGACTTCCATTGGGCCTTATGGTGAAGTGGCAGTGGTAATTCCAGTGGTGCACGGGCGTAAGCCCCCAGCAGTGTTGCCTGCTTTTATGGAATCCAAATACGGGGGGTTTGGAAATTTGGTGCTGCACTTGCCAGTTACAAGTGTAAAACCTCGGGACGCTGGACGCGGGGTTTGGGGATACACTAAGTTTGTGGCAGATATGAGTTTTGAGGTTAGCCCGGAGCGTCTAGTTTGTAATTTGTCGGAGCACGGAGAGCATATTCTCACCTTGGCAGTTCCCAGGAAAGGAATAATTTTTCGTGACAAAAGGCCACTTATAACTTACTCGGTCCTTGATGGCAATCTTATTCGTACTGTTATTCCACAGCACGCTGTTCTTATGGCAGGATGGAGGCCAAGGAATGCTTACCTCCGCCTAGGAGACCATCCAGTTGGAAAATCAATTGCTGAGCTAGGTCCATCATCTAAGCCCCTTTTGAGTAGAATTTACCTTTACAGGCCTGCCATATTGCCAGCTGGAGAAGTGGTGGAGAGAAATGTGGCCCCAATGGATGGGTATGGGGGAAAATACCGCAGGGGGAAACACGAGGTTATGTATATACCTGGGGAGGAGTAATGCCCGGATCGGATGTCTTAGCGGCGTTTAGGGAGACCGCAGCTAAATTTGCTAAGGCTGAAGTCAGGCCTATAATTATGGGGCAAGGCCGGGACGGGGACTTGGAGCAGGTGCCTAATATAATTAAGAAGGCCGCTGAGGCAGGTATTGTTGCCAGCCCTGATGCAGGGCACCCAGGATTCGAATACGGAGTTTGGGGTAGAGCTTCCATCAATGATGGCCCGGCACTGAGCTTAACTGTGCTTGAAGAAATAGCGGTGGAATGTGCTGGAGTCGCTGCAATTATACATGCAGCAGGTTTAGGTAGTGCAGAGCTTGGTCCACCCATAACAACATGCCCGGCGGTGGCCTTTGTGTGTGGGAACAGGAGGGCTTTTCCCTGGTTTCCTGAATATAGTGGAAAGATTAGTACTTGGTCTCCAGTACTGCTTCCTCCGGAGTGCGACGGGGTTGTGTTGTATGGTTGGGAAAAAGAGGGCAAAACCAGACTGCTAGCTCCACCAGATGAGCTAGATATGGAAGAGTTGAGCCCTCGAGCGGGCCTGGGGGCATTGCGGATCGTGAGGTTGAGGCTGGGTTCTAACATCACAGGGACTACACTCGAACCTGGCGATGCATCAGCTTTAGGCATCCGCTGGCTCCTTGGGATTGCTGCAATTGCATCTGGAACTGCGCGGGGTGCACTTAATGTTGCAATGAAATATGCAACACAACGGGTGCAGGGGGGCAAGGCCATAAAGGAGCAGCCAGCAGTTCAACTTTTGTTAGGAGAGGCAGCTTCAATGGTGTGGGCATGTAGGGCTTATTTGAAGTACGCTATACAGGAGGGAGAAGAACCAGATGCCCTTGGTAGGGCCATAGCAGCTAGGTTCCAGATTATGGAAAATTCAGTTGAAGCTACAACTGCATGTCTACAGGTACTCGGGGGATATGGTTATATGGAAGACTATGGTATCGAAAAACGACTTAGGGATCTTATGACGTTAAGGGGAATTCCACCCGCCCGTGATGATCTGATAAGAATGATCCATGCCAGTTTTAGGGAGCGGTAGCATGAAAGGCCCGCTTAGCCCCATGGAGGCGAGGAAAAGGCTTCCATTGTTTGGAAGAATGCTATATGACGTGCGCCCCATAGACTTGTGGGAGCGGGACACAAGGACATTGCCCTGGGTATTTAGAAAGCAAAGGAGAAAATACCGTCAGTTTGCTAGAAGGATAATTCTTCCGTTGGCGCTGGATGGCGACCTTGATCCAGAATCAATTGATGTTCATCAGCTATTCATGAAATCTGCCAGGATGGGATTCCAGACAGAACTCATGCCTCCGCCTGTTGGGAATGCAAGTATTATCAGGATTCTGCACTCTATCTTGCTTGGTCCAGCACTAAAGGCAGAAGAATTTTGTGCCGCATGTGGGGGATTGGGCTTGGCCTTACTAGCCCATGAGCTTGGGATGGCCCCACTATTTGTATCAGGAGACGTCAGGGCCATATTAGGGTGGATGAGAAAGATCTATAAGGAGATTCGGGGAGGACAACCCTCAATTGCAGCCTTTGCCATTACAGAGCCAGGGGCAGGGTCTGACGCTGAAGACACACGGGGTGCAGAATCAGGAAGCCCGGGGTGCCGGGCACGCAAGGTTAGCGGTGGATACAAAATTTCAGGAAGAAAGGTCTTCATATCTGATGGAAAGGTAGCCCGCTGGGTCACTCTTTTTGCCGCATTGGAAGGTGAGGGGTTTGAAAGCTGGACCTGTTTCCTCCTGGATAAGGGGATGCAAGGTTTCTCAGTTGGTCGCTCTGAGAAGAAAATGGGACAAAGAGCTGCAGATGCAAGTGAGTTGATCCTGGAGGAGGTATTTGTGCCAGAAGAAAGGGTTATCGGCCCTTTGAGAGCAGGCTGGGCCATTAATAGAAACGTGCTTAATTTTTCCAGACCCGTTGTGGGTGCCATTGCCCTGGGGATAGCACGGGGGGCATTTGAAAGGGCATTAGAGTTTTGCCGTAAGACTCGGCTAGGTAATCGACCGCTGCTCACCTACCAGGATGTACAAATGCGGCTTGCCGATATTCTGCTTCATATTCAGGCAATGCGTGCTACAGTATGGCAGGCTGTTCGTTACAGGCTTCCGTTTCAGGCCTCAGGCTCCATAGCAAAGGTATTTTGCTCAGACACAGCATGGAAGGTCTGTAATGAAGCCATGGCCCTGATGGGAGAACATGGCTTTGTTCATGGCCAGGGAGTGGAAAAAGCGGCCAGAGACGCTCGGTTAACTCAGATATACGAGGGGACAAACCAAATCAATAGACTTGCGATTTTTGAAAGCCAAGAGGAAGCTGAGTTTGCCATAGATTAAGGCCAAGCAGTAACGGCCTGTCAGTGTATATTTTATTC
>JALVSJ010000474.1 GCA_027024445.1 Desulfobacterales bacterium | reverse complement strand
TGGTGCGGGCAGGGGCGAACGTCAAGGTTGCCATGACAAGACATGCTACCGAGTTTGTAGCCCCCCTGACCTTTGAGGCCCTCTCGGGCAACACGGTCATTGCAGGCATGTTCGATCAGGAGGGCGTGTCCATGGCCCACATTACGTGGGCGCAAAAATCAGATCTAATTGTGATTGCACCGGCTACCGCCAATTTCGTGGCTAAGATGGCACATGGTATTGCAGATGATTTTCTCTCCACGCTGGTGGTGGCATCCACAGCACCTGTACTGGTGTGCCCGGCCATGAATAACCGGATGTATGAGAACCCGGTTGTCCAGCAAAACCTGGGAACCCTGAGGAACAGGGGTATCCAGGTGATGGAACCCGCCCAGGGTGCCCTGGCGTGCAGGTCCGAGGGAAAGGGAAGGCTACCTGAGCCCCATGAGATCCTCGATAACATAGAGGCGTTGATTGGGCCACAGGACCTAAAGGGCAAGAAGATAATGGTCACGGCCGGACCAACCTTAGAGCCCATTGACCCCGTGAGATTCATCTCCAATCGCTCCAGCGGAAAGATGGGATACGCTATTGCAAAAGTCGCGAGGGCACGCGGTGCAGAAGTCCTGCTGGTAACCGGCCCTGCCTCGGCGCAGACTCCTAATGGAGTCAGTACCGTAAGGGTCAGGACTGCTGAAGAAATGAAAGACGTGGTTATGGATAAGGCCCCAAACTTTGATGCGGTGATTATGGCCGCCGCAGTGGTCGATTACCGACCAAAGCGCTATCACGATCAAAAGATCAAGAAAGCAGAAGACCAGCTTAGCCTTGAACTTGAAAGGACGCCTGACATACTCAAAGAATTGGGGACATCCCGAGACAAGCGACCCCGGCTAGTGGTGGGTTTTGCTGCGGAGACTGAGGCCCTTATAGAACACGCAAAGGAAAAGCTGGTCCAGAAAAATCTGGACATGATCGTGGCAAATGATGTCTCCAGAACTGACGCGGGCTTTGAAGTAGATACCAACGTGGTGAAGATTATTTACAAAGATGGAACAATAGAGGACCTGCCTCTCATGAGTAAGGAAGAGGTGGCAGGCCAGCTCCTTGACAGAGTAGCCGAAGCACTGGATTGAAAAGTCGGGGATATCAAATAGCAAAAATGACCACAATAGAAGAATTGAGGCAGGTATTTTCTTGGCTCAAGGAACAATTAGTTACGTACAGGGAACTGGGGTTGGAGCCTCCACCTCTCTCCCAACGCACTGTCCAATACTTGATGTTGTGTGGAACCCCCGAGAATATGGGAAAAAAGCAGCTTGCAGAAATATCCAGCCTCGAGGATCTACGAGCATTCATTGGACAGTGCACGAGGTGTCCCCTTCACGAGGGGCGCAAGAACCTTGTCTTTGGTGAAGGCAACCCCAGGGCCCGCCTCGTATTTGTAGGTGAGGCCCCCGGGCGAGAGGAAGATATCATGGGCCAGCCCTTTGTGGGCGAAGCAGGCCGTCTGCTTACGCGAATAATTGAAAACGGGATGGGCCTGAGGCGTGAAGACGTGTACATATGCAATGTAATCAAGTGCCGTCCGCCTGGCAACAGGGATCCTGAGACCAAGGAAGTGCAGACGTGCCTGCCTTTCCTGCAAAAACAACTGGAAATTATCAAGCCCGAGGTTATCTGCATCCTGGGCAGAATTGCAGGCCAGGCATTACTGGGCCGCGATTTCAAGATCACCCAGGATCGGGGTAAATGGTCTGAATTTCAGGGAATCCCGGTTATGCCCACGTTTCACCCTGCATATTTGTTGCGCAATCCCAGGGCAAAAAGGCCTGTTTGGGAGGACATCCAGAAGGTAATGGATCGCTTGGGTTTGCCAGGGGGCAGGACCAATGGTTGAGTCTTTTTCATACATGAAGATCCGGATCCATCTTTTTGCCGTTGTCGTACTCCTTTGCTCTATCTTTTCCCTGGCCTCCACTGGTCTTGCATCGGGCAAGGCCCTGGTAATCGAGCTTGAAGGGGCCATTAACCCTGCTTCTGCCATGGTGCTGGAGAGGGGTTTAGAGAAGGCACGTAAGATCGATGCCAAACTTGTCATAGTAAGGCTGGATACCCCCGGAGGACTTGGCTCGTCCATGAGGAGCATGGTGAAGGCCATTATGAATTCTCCCATACCCGTGGTGGTTTGGGTAGGCCCAAGTGGCGCAGGGGCAGCATCTGCGGGAGTGCTTGTCACCATTGCCGCCCACGTTGCGGCCATGGCCCCCGGGACCAATATTGGCGCTGCGCATCCGGTGCTGGCCGGGGGCAAAGACATTGGAAAAACCATGTCAGAAAAAGTGGTAAACGACATGGCCTCTTATGCCAGAGGGATTGCGAAGCAAAGGGGAAGAAACGGCGAATGGGTAGAGAAGGCCATTCGAGAAAGTGTCTCAATAACTGCGGAAGAGGCTGTCAAGAAACACGTTGTGGACCTTGTTGCACCTGACATACAGGGGCTCCTCAAGGCATTAAATGGGAGGCAGGTAGAGGTATCGGATAGGCAGGTTAAATTGAACACCACCGGCCTCACCCTGGTATATTACCGGCTGGGTTTCAGGGACCGGGTATTGCGCATTATCAGTGATCCCAATATTGCTTACATCCTCATGATGATAGGCATGGCGGGGCTATACTTTGAGCTCGCCCACCCCGGTGCCATTTTCCCTGGTGTTATAGGGGCCATATCCCTCGTCCTGGCCTTCTATTCTTTCCAGACGCTCCCTGTAAATTATGCCGGCCTGCTTCTAATCGCCCTTGCCATAATATTTTTCATTGCGGAGATCAAAGTCACCAGTTATGGCATGTTATCTGTGGGCGGCATCATATCTCTCATACTTGGCTCCATCATGCTGTTTGAAAACATGAGAGTATCGCTCAAACTCATGGCTCCCACCATTGCCCTGGTCGGAGGCTTTTTCGTAATAGTGGCCACACTGGCCTTCCGCGCTTACCGCAGCAAACCGAAAAGCGGCATGGAAGGGCTGATAGGGGAGGTGGGAACCGTAAAACAAAGGATAGATCCTGAAGGACTGGTGTTTGTCCACGGGGAGTACTGGCGTGCCGTCTCACCCGAGCCGATTGATGAAGGGGAGAAGGTGCGCGTAGAGAATATGGAAGGTCTTGTTCTCAAAGTGAAAAGGGTGTGAAGTAAAAAGCTAAGGGGGG
>JALVSJ010000473.1 GCA_027024445.1 Desulfobacterales bacterium | reverse complement strand
AAATTTCCTCGTAGCGGGATCTTGCGGATCCACCCCCCTAAGGATGGCCCCTGAAGAATTGCCAAAGTGATTTATCATTACCTGGGCATAGATAAACGGAGCACAACCCTCAACTCCATCGATCTTTCCGATTTTCTTTTTGAGCTCTTCGTAGTTGCTAAACGGCCCCCCATAGCTCATCACCATAATGTGGGAGTTCACCCCCAGTATCTTGGACACCAGATCCGCCCTGTACCCGTTCATGACAGAGAGCACTACGATGAGTGACATAACCCCCACCATTACCCCGAGGACTGAGATAACGGTTATCACAGATATAAAGGCCTGCTTTCTTTTGGCTTTCAGGTATCTGAGACCTAGGAAAAGTTCGAAAAACATTGATGAGTTAGCCCTGCCTTGATCTCATATGAGGGAAGAGAATCACATCCCTGATAGAAGGGGAATTTGTGAAAAGCATGACAACCCTATCTATACCTATACCTTCTCCGGCTGTGGGTGGCATCCCATATTCAAGTGCCGTAAGAAAGTCTTCATCCATGAACTGGGCCTCTTCGTCTCCCGCCTCCCTCAAGGCTACCTGTGCCTTAAATCTTTCCCTCTGGTCTATAGGATCATTGAGCTCATTGAAGGCATTCGCAATCTCCCTTCCCCCTATAAACAGCTCAAACCTATCCGTAAGAGTTGGGTCTTCATCGTTGCGCCTGGAAAGGGGGGAGACGTCGGCGGGGTACCCCACTACAAACGTTGGCTGGATCAACTTGGGTTCAACCAAATGATCAAAGAGTTTTGTCAGCACCTTGCCGTGGGTCTCACGAGCCATAACATTTATCCCCAATGATTCAGCTATCCTGACAGCGGCTTCCCTCTCGGAAAAGGCTTCGCCCTCAATGCCCCCTATCTCCTTCAATGCCTGATAAAGCTTTATCCTTTTCCACGGGGGGCTCAGATCAATGGTATTGCCCTGATATTCGATACTTGATTCGCCAAAAAGCCTTTGAGCTACATTGTGAAAGAGTTCTTCGGTCAGGGCCATGAGGTCCTCATATGTCGCGTATGCCATGTAGAACTCTAGCATTGTAAACTCAGGATTGTGTTTGGTGGAAACCCCCTCATTCCTGAAATTTCGATTTATCTCGAAGACCCGCTCAAATCCCCCTACTACCAAACGCTTCAGGTACAACTCAGGAGCCACCCGTAAGTATAGATCCATACCCAAAGCATTATGATATGTCTTGAAAGGCCTGGCGGTTGCCCCTCCAGGGATGGGCTGCATCATGGGAGTCTCTACCTCGAGGAAACCCTTATTGGTGAAAAACTCCCTGATGATCTGAATTATCCTGCTCCTCAATATGAAGATTTCCCTCACATGGTCATTCACTATAAGATCCAAATATCGCTGGCGATACCTGGTTTCTACATCCGTCAGGCCATGCCATTTCTCGGGCAGGGGTCTTAGAGACTTGCACAGCAACTCAACTTTACTAGCGAGTACCGTCAACTCTCCAGTACGTGTTCTGAACAGGACCCCCTCCACCCCCATGAAATCTCCTATGTCCATGAGCTTAAATATTTCAAAGGCCCTGTCGCCCACCTTGTCTTTTCTCACATATACCTGGATCCTGCCAGTTCCATCCTTTATGTGAAGGAACGAGGCCTTTCCAAAGTCCCTCAAGGACATGATGCGGCCCGCGATCACTACACTGATGCTTTCATGCTCTAATTTCTCCCCTTCCCATTCACCATACTTGGCCCATATCTCGCCAATATTAGTACCGGGACGAAAGCCTGTAGGGTAAGGGTTCACCCCCATTTCCCTCAGCTTTTGAAGCTTCTGAAGCCTTTCCTCTATGAGATGTGATCTTTTCTCCATTGTAATGCTTCCGCTAGTACTGTTTGGTAGTTCGCTTGAGCTTCTGTAACTTTTATCCCTGAAAGCGTAAACTTCCCAAAAATTCCGCTAAATTAAACGATTGCTTGTAGAACAATTACAGGTCATAGTCAAGGCAAAACCACAGCAACATAAGCTTCAATGGCTCTCGGCATTGGCAGTTAGCCAATGGAGCCAGATTCCAACGGAAGATCTTTACAAGCATCTGCAAATGATGATATAGACCTCCGTGATAGAATTTTGCGCATAGCTTCCCGGTAGAGCACCATTTACAACCATTTAGCTTGCTGAAAGGGGGAGAGAAAATGGCAAAAATTCTCTGGCAGCCGTCTGAGGAAAGAATGAAAAGCTCCAATATGTACAGGTTCCTTACGTACATAAATGATAAATTTTCCAAGAACTTTACTGAATACGAGGAGCTTTACCAGTGGTCCATAGACAATATCCCAGATTTCTGGGCCTCTTTCTGGGATTTTGCCGATATTATCCATAGCCGCTCATACGAAGAGGTTATAGATGATCTCACAAAAATGCCTGGTGCAAAGTGGTTTATAGGGGCTGAGTTAAACTTTGCAGAGAACTTGCTGCGATATAGAGATGATCAGACAGCTCTCATCTTCAAGGGTGAGGCCATGGAACAGCCCCGTAAAATGACTTACAGAGAGTTATATGACGAGGTTGCGCGTGTAGCCAAGTCATTAAGGGACCTCGGCGTGACCCAGGGAGATCGAGTGGTGGGGTTCATGCCCAATATGCCAGAGACTATCGTGGCCATGCTGGCGGCCACGAGCATTGGCGCCATCTGGTCCTCCTGTTCTCCTGACTTCGGCATAAAGGGTGTCTTGGACCGTTTTGGCCAGATCCAACCCAAGGTCTTGTTTACTGCCAACGGATACTCCTTCAAGGGCAGACAATTTGACTCCCTCGGCCGCATTTCCGATGTGCTCAAACAGCTTCCCACAACAGAAAAGGTGGTAGTAGTTCCATATACGGTGCAGCAGCCTGACATCTCAGGGGTACCCAACGCAGTACATTACGAGGAATTTAAGTCCTCCCAGGATGGTCTTGAGGTGGAATTTGAGCAACTGCCCTTTGAGCACCCCCTGTACATAATGTATTCATCCGGTACTACCGGACTTCCAAAATGCATGGTGCAGAGTGCAGGAGGGATTCTGGTCCACCATATGAAAGAATTGATGCTTCATACTGATCTCAAGAGAGAAGACACCATCTTTTACTTTACTACCTGTGGCTGGATGATGTGGAATTGGTTGACAAGTTCACTTTCCCTAGGTGCAACCCTCGTCCTTTTTGATGGAAATCCATTTTACCCAGACCCTGGAGCCCTGTGGAAAATGGCCCAGGATGAGAAAATTACCATCTTTGGTACCAGCGCAGGTTACATAAGCGCTCTTATGAACCAGGGAGTGAAGCCAGGTAGCACTTATGACCTATCCCCCCTTCGCACAGTACTTTCCACAGGTTCCCCACTTTCAGTGGAAGGCTTTGAATATGTCTACAGGGAAGTCAAACAGGATGTGCAACTCTCCTCCATTTCAGGGGGCACCGATCTAAACGGTTGCTTTGCCCTTGGCTGCCCCTTAAAACCCGTTTATGCAGGAGAGCTTCAATGCCGGGGATTGGCAATGAAGGTAGAGGCCTGGGATGAGAACGGAAAACCCGTAATAAACCAGCAGGGGGAATTGGTCTGCACGGCGCCTTTCCCCTCCATGCCAATCTATTTCTGGAATGACCCGGATGGGAAAAAATATCACTCTGCATATTTCGATGTTTATCCGGGTGTATGGAGGCACGGCGATTACATCCTTATTAACGACAGGGGCGGCGTCATCATATATGGTCGCTCTGATGCCACCCTGAACCCGGGCGGTGTGCGAATTGGTACTGCTGAGATCTACCGTCAAGTAGAGCAATTAGAGGAAATAGAAGATAGCATAGTGGTGGGACAGGACTGGAAAAATGACGTAAGGGTAGTGCTCTTTGTCAAAATGGCACCGGGCTATGAGCTAACTGATGAGATAAAGAAAAAGATTCGAGACGTCATCAGGACCAATGCCTCACCAAGGCATGTCCCTGCCAAGATTATTGCTGTACCTGATATACCGTATACCCTGAACATGAAAAAGGTCGAGCTTGCTGTGAAAAACGTTATCCACAACAGGCCGGTTGTTAATAAGGACGCACTGCGCAACCCCGAAGCCCTGGATTATTATGCCATTATTCCAGAACTTCAGGAGGACTAATGGCAAGTTGCTTTGTCCTACCGGAAGGGCGCATTGATGATGGATACCTGAAGAACTTATGCGCCCTTTTTGATTCAGTCCACATTGGAATGCCCTGGCTCATGGAGCCAACAGAGACCATGACCCGGTTCTCAGAAATGGGAATGCTGGAGATTCACCAGCCTGACGTGGCCCTACCGGACCGACTGGACCTCTCCGCCCTGCTCAAAGATTACAGAAACTGGGTCACCATGAACAAAGAACGGTCCCCGTCGTCGTTCATAAAAGCTGCCCTCATCCAGGAAGGAGAAGAGCATCGTTGGGAGATTAGCCAGGCCATCAAGCAAATGAACAAAGCAAATGCTTCTCCAGCTCAAACTGAAGTTACAACTTGTTTCCTGCTCCTTCACCTTTATCAGCAGGTCCGGGAAGATGAGACCAGTGCTGCCCAGGCCTTGGAATCAATTGATATGAGTGCATCTCCTCTCGCAGATGCACTTGGCGAGGCCGCTGATCCCGGGACCAACCAGATTCACCCCACAGACGATATTGCAGTCCCTATGAGTGAGGAGGTTCTCACTGATGTGCTTCGGGCATGGGCATTTATGTTTGGCTCAATAGCCCAAGGGGTCGATATAGCTGTAACGCCAAATCGCCAGGTTTTTGATCTGGTAGTTGAAAAATTTGAGGAAAGGGTAAATGAGAATATAGCCTCTGCCAGACCTCTAAGAATAGCTCGAATATCAGTACCTTCTTGTGAGAACATCCCATTTGCACAATTCAACTCGCCTCATGGGGCAGAAACAAGAAGAGAAGCAGCTCGGAGCTTTTCAAGGATCCTAAATGAATGGGTCTGGAATGGTTCGAGCCACATAGGTGAAGAAAACGATAAGCTCAAGGAAAGATTGCTATTGTTTGGCGGGTCGGCTTCGCAATGGATCAGATTGGCAGTAGCCACGCTCAGCAGCTCAGCGGAAAGACCAGCAAAGAAAAATAGTATATATGGTCTCTTGTCAGGCAAATTGTTCATAACCATTGAACAGGGTAAGTGATCACGATAGGTGGCAAAGGCGGACAAACAATCAAGGGGGAGGCTTTAGGTAATGACCATCAGCAAGGAACTTCTTGAGATCCTCGCTTGCCCGAAATGCAAGGGAGAAATAAAATTAAACGAAAAGGGCGATGGCCTTATATGCGAGAAGTGCAAACTTCTTTATGAAATCCGGGACGGCATCCCTATTATGCTTATAGAGGAGGCCAAGCCCCTTGCCTCCTGAACCTCGATATCCGCTGCGCGCTGAGTTTTACAGCCTTGCCCAATAAATTGACCGCAAGCCGTTTACAGTCCTTTGATACAATGCAGCCAGGGTTTACAGACAGGCTTATTCATATCACCGGTAAGGCATTGGGTAGTCTTTTCTACCTGGTGGATGCCCGGCACAGGCGAATAGTCTGGCGTAACCTCAGGTTCGCCATCCCGACCATGCCCACGCCACATATTCGCCGCACCTCCAGAAAGGTATTTCAAAACGCTGCTATCTCTTTCCTGGAGATTCTCCAGATTTATGGACTGTCTGAGCAGGATGTACTTGACAGGGTACAAATAGTGGGAGGAGAGCACTTGCTCCAGGCCAAAACGAGCGGGAGAGGTGCCATAGTAATTTCCGCGCATTTTGGGAACTGGGAAATGGCCCACATATTTGTATCATGCTTTCTCAAGGAGCCCTTGGTTCTTGTAGCCCGCAAGATAAAGCCTTCCATGGCTAATCAGTGGCTGAATGAGATGAGGGCACGGTTCGGAAGTGAGATCCTTGACAAAAGTTCTGCCCTTCCCCAAATGATAAGGGCAATACGCAGGGGCAAGATTGTGGGCCTCCTGATTGATCAGGGGACGCTGTGGTCTGATGGAATAGAGATTCAGTTTTTTGGGAAAAAGGCTTATGCCACACCTGCCGCTGCAGTACTGGCCAGGCGCTACCGCGTCCCCGTGATTCCAGTTTTCTGCCACAGGCGCGAGGATGGCACACTGCAGATAGAAGCTAGAGAGCCCTTGCGGCTCCATGAAACAGAAGACCGTCAAAGCGATATTCAGCGAAATACTCAGATAATGATGGATGCCATAGAGAAGGCCATCAAAGAGCACCCCGATCAATGGTTCTGGTTTCACAAGAGGTGGAAAAGACATTATCCTGAGCTTTACCCGGAAGACATAGCCCGACGCAAGAAGCAAAAGAGAAAAAAACGCTTAAAGAGCGCACAAGGCAAACAATGACCAAGATCTCGATCTTGATGTACCATCAAATAGGCGTATTCAGGCGCCCCAAGACCCATCGTGCCACCTTCTGCCATATAAGGCGATTTAAGGCGCAGATGGCATATCTCAAGGTGTTTGGCTATCAGGTGATCAGCCTTGATGAGGCTCTCCGTGCCCTGTACTCTGAGAGTCAAGGGAAGTGTCGGCGACATTACGTTGTCCTGACTTTTGATGATGGGTACAAGAACTTCTCGGACTATGCCTATCCTGTACTCAGGCGTTATAACTACCCAGCTACTGTTTTCCTGGTCTCGGGGCTCGTGGGGAAACGGGCTAAATGGCTTGCGGATGACGGCAGATTTGCACCTGATCTCCTGGATGCCGATACGATCCTGGCCCTTCAGGACTCTGGAATTACCTTTGGATCCCATACCATGACTCATCCGCGCCTCACCGGACTGGACTCCTCCACCCTGGAGCGAGAAATAATAGAAAGTAAAAGCTCCCTTGAATCCTTGCTAGGTCGAGAGATATCCTATTTCTGCTATCCCAGTGGTCTCTACGACCAGGCAGTGGTGGAAAAGGTACGCGAAGCAGGATATAAGGCCGCCCTTACCTGTGACAGAGGAGCTGCCACAAGTCGGGATGATCCGTTACTTCTCCCTAGGAAAGCCATCTCTTATGGGGATAGCCTGATTGGTTATTTCTGGAAACTGCATATGAAGAATAAGAAGAAACTGCAGTCCCCTGCCAGCGCATGACAGATTCCCTCCACATAATAGGAAGCCATGAAATGGGAGGAGCGGAAAAGTTTTTCTCGCGCCTCTTGATTGCACTTGAAGAACGGAACCACGAAGTTACAGCCATCGTGCGTCCCAACAGCCCTCTCATCGGGCATCTGAGCGATATCCATTACATGAAAGTGGGCATGAGAAACATCTGGGATGTTCTATCCACCATCAGGATAAGACAGATCATCCTGAAAATAAAACCGCCTGTGGTGCAGACCTACATGGGACGGGCCACCAGGCTCACCCGGATCCCGAAAAAATTGCCATCCATACATGTAGCAAGGTTGGGGGGATACTATAAGGTAAAAGGCTATTATGAGCATGCTGATGCTTGGGTGGGAAATACAAGGGGCCTGTGTGACTATCTGGTCAGCAGTGGATTGCCGGCGGACAGGGTTTATCACATTGGGAATTTCGTGGAGCAAAGGCCCCTTCCACCACCTGAGCAAATATCAGAGACTCGCAGATCCTTGGGTATCCCCGAGCAGGCCATAGTACTTTTTTCTCTGGGGCGTTTTAATTATAAAAAAGGGTTCGAAGATCTTATTCAGGCCTTTAAAATGGTTAGCGCCCACGTAAAGACGGGAGAGTTATACCTGGTTGTCGCGGGCGACGGCCCATTGAAACGCCAACTCCACAGTCTTGCTGATGAACTGGGCCTTAACGATAGTATCGTCTGGATCGGATGGCAAAATGATCCGGGTCTCTTTTATGCCTTGGCAGACATCTTTGTATGCCCCTCCAGGATAGAAACCATGGGAAATGTTATATTAGAAGCATGGGCTTATGGTCTACCTGTCTTGGCCACCCGGACCCCCGGGGCCCTTGAACTGATTGAAGATGGAACAAATGGGCTTCTCTGCCCGTTAAATGATCCTAAAGGGCTGGCTGGGAAATTGCAGGAGCTTCTGAGAGCAGGGAAGACAGTCTGGCGGGAGCTCGGAGCGAGGGGTCTTGAAAGCCTGCAAAAAGATTTCAGTCGCGATGCTATAGTAGACAAGTATCTCGCAATGTATGAAGATTTGCTGACTCGAAAGGGCCGACGTCAACGCTGAGCCCCGGGCCATCCTTGCTATGGCCATGGTGTTTGCATAAATCTGGTGGGATATTTTTATGGATAAATTTCCTCACACAGGAGATAGAAAGATAAGGATACTGATTATCCGCCCCAGCTCAATGGGTGACGTGGTAATGGCCTCCTCCCTGCTGAATCCCCTCAAGACAGCTTACCCCAATGCCAGCATAGCATGGCTCCTTGAAGCCCCTCTCCTGGACTTGCTGAGGGCCCATCCCCTGGTCGCTGAAGTACTGCCCTGGGACAAGAAGGCCTGGAAGCAGGGCTGGAAATCACGCCGTATAGTCCGCCTCCTCAGCAGTGTTCGTGAGTTCAGAAAACTGATGCTCTCTAAGAAATTTGATCTCGCACTGGAAGCCCAGGGACTGCTCAGGGGCAGGATGCTGGCCTGGCTTTCTGGTGCGAGGAAAAGGATTGGCTTTGAGTCAAAGGAACCAGGCTCATTCCTCTTGACGCGTGTGATATCAAGAGGTCCAAATGACAAGAGACTGGGATCTGAATACTATTATATGATGAAGGCAATGGGGGTGGAGCCTTCGCCCCCTTTCCGCCCTTACCTCGTAGTACCGCAAGGATGCGCTGAAAGCTCCAAAGGGAAGCTGATGAAAAAGGGGCTGGGCAATAAATATGCCGTCTTATGTCCCTTTACCACACGTCCTCAAAAACACTGGTTTGATGATAGATGGGCTCATCTTGCAAGGCTCATCTATGAGCGTTTCTCGCTTCCCAGTGTATTGATGGGCGGGCCACAGGACAGAGGCAGGGCTGAACTCATAGCAGAATCCTCAAAAGGTGCGGCAGTAAGCCTTGCAGGCCAGACTACATTGGGCGAGGCAATGGCCGTTGTAAGGGACTGCTCGGTAATGGTCGGTGTAGATACCGGCCTTACCCATATGGGTGCAGCATTTGATGTGCCTACTGTTGCTCTTTTCGGGGCCACGTGTCCTTACCTCCACACTCATACTGATAAATTCGTGGTGCTTTACCACGAGTTGGACTGCTCTCCGTGCAAACGAAGTCCGGTATGCGAAGGCGATTTCCGATGCATGAAGAACATCGAGGTGAAAGAGGTCCTGGACGCTGTTGAAAAGGTGCTGACAGAATGAATGCTTTGCGAGTGCTTCACATGGAGATGGGGCGCCACATGTATGGAGGCGCCCTCCAGGTCTTTTATCTGTTGCGAGGGCTAAAGGAAAAAGGCTTCGGCAATATTCTTGTATGCAGCCAAGGTAGCGCCATAGCCCGGGAAGCCTCCTCTTTTGCCAGGGTATACGAGTTGCCAGTCTCAGGAGAATTGGATCCTCGGCACCTTTTCTGGCTTCTCAAAATAGTGCGCAAAGAGGCCCCCGCCCTTGTCCACGTGCATAGCCGCAGGGGCGCTGATGTGTGGGGGGGCATTGGGGCAAGATTAACCAGGACAAGGTCCATAATTACCCGGCGTGTGGACAACCCCGAGGTCCCATGGATAGCAAGGCTCAAGTATCGCCTTTATGACAGGGTGATTACCATATCTGAAGGAATTCGACAGATTCTTATTCAGGAGGGAATTCCTCAAGAGAAAATCACGCGTGTCCCCAGTGCAGTGGATTATGATAAGTATTCGAAGCAGTGCGACAGATCCTGGTTCCGTCGCGAGTTTTCCATCCCTCCTAACCACAAGTCCGTGGGGATGGTGGCTCAGTTTATATCCCGCAAGGGACATAGATATCTCTTGGAAGCCATACCAAAAATCTTGGAGAATTGTCCCAACACCCGATTCCTTTTCTTTGGCAAGGGCCCACTAAGGTCCAAAATTGAGCAACTGTGTATTGATAAAGGGCTGTCTGATAATGTCCATTTTGCCGAATTTCGCAGGGATTTGCATTGCATCTATCCCTGCTTAGATGTCCTGGTTCACCCTGCTACGATGGAAGGATTGGGCGTATCTTTATTGGAAGCAGTGGCTGCTGGCGTCCCTGTTGTGGCATTTAGAGCAGGAGGGATTCCTGAGGTGGTAAGACATGGAGAAAATGGCTACCTCGTACCAGTCGGTGACAGCGCTATGTTGGCACGATCAATTATTTCACTACTGAAGGATCAGAGTAAGGCCCTATTGTTTGCCCGGACCGGACAAGGAATAGTCCGATCGAGCTTTTCCTTGGAACGAATGATAGAAGGAAATCTGTCAATTTACAGGGAAGTGATCTATAAACGAATTGTGTGAACAGTCTCCAAGCCTCCGTCTCAACCCCTCTAACCTTCAACTATTCCTTCCCCAAGCAACAGACATATCTCATTAGGCTCAATTAATCCTAATTCAAAACCCAGCATTCTTCATGGAATACTTGTTTAATTTTTCCTGGCCCTACCGTCAGTATTGGAGTATCATTCGCCTCCAATAATTTCTCCTTGTTTCATCCCCAGCCTGCTTTGGAAGATTATATTGAATCGCCAACGTAGAGCGGAAATTACTTTTTTGAGAGCGTGATAGCTTGGGGAAAAGGGTTGGCAATCCCCACTAAAGTGCTCTAGCATTAAGAGATGGGTAAATCATTGCTTGGGGTCGTTTGGCCTGCCACGACTGGTGAACTAATGAACGAAGACTTTATTCTTACTCTCTTTTCATGTGACTCAAGCGAAAAAACAGGCTGGGGAAGGTTTACCCGTGAGTTCTGTCTTGCACTCCATAAAGAAAGCATTCCGTTTGAGCTGCACTTGCCCAAAACCACATACGCTAATCCATCTTTACCTTTTATTGAGCGTATTCGGTTTGATTTACCCCCGATGTTCTTATCTATCAAGAAACGGTGGTGGAGGTGCCCACTTTTATGGTGGGAGAGCCGTCAAATTAGGATCGCAGGCAACATTATCCACAGCCTTATCGAGTTTCCCTATGGAGTAGTCGCCTACTGGACTGCCTGTCGCTATGGACTTCCATTTGGATTGACGGTTCACGGTACCTATGCTGTTGAGCCTCTTCGTAGGTTCCCAGACCGGTGGCTTTATAAAAGCGCTCTGGAGAATGCCGAATTCGTAAGCGCTGTAAGTAAATTTACGGCACAACGCCTGGTTAATGCACTCGGATTTGCCCCCCCCTTGACAGTGATACCTAATGGTGTCAATTTCTCCCTCTTTGCTGAATCAAAAGAAAACTCTAATGAGGTTAAAGGGGTCTCCACTATTGCCAGTTCCCGAGAAATTATTCTGTGCGTTGGTGCTCTAAAACCCCGGAAAGGAATTACCACTTTGTTAGAAGCCTTTGCTAAAATCGTTGAACAGGCTCCCAGCACCCATCTCATTATTGTTGGCTTCGGGAACAAACACCCATATCTTCAAATGGCAGAGGGATTGGGGATAGGTAATCGAGTCACCTTTCTAAGCGACTTGACTGATCAAGATCTAATTCAACTTTATAGAAAATGCAAAGTATTTGCTTTGCTGCCACGAGAAGATAGGAGAGACCATTTTGAAGGATTTGGTTTGGTATATTTGGAAGCCAATTCTTGTGGGAAACCAGTTGTGGGAACTAGATCCGGAGGAGTTCCTGATGCTGTTTTGGATGGGGTTACCGGCTTTCTAGTGCCCCCTGATAATCCCCAAAAGGCGGCAGAAGCTATCCTCAAGTTGCTCCGCGATGAAAAACTCCGCCAAGATATGGGTAAAGCCGGGAGAAAGTGGGCTCAAGAACATGATTGGTCTAGGATCATAGGCCATTATTTTCAGGTTTACAAAAAGGCCATGGAAGGAAATCGGAAGGGGTGATATATGTCGGGACCAAATTTATTGAAAACGTTTCTTCAAACTAAGGACCTAGCCAAAAATTGGATAGAATGGGTCTTTTGTATTTTCATAGTTTTGTTTTTTTCCCTTTCTGCAGTAACACCTGGTGGAGTAACCCGATTTTTTCATCTCCTGGTGGCGGTCTCTCTGTTTTTCCCTCTCATACAACATGCTGATTTGCCAAAAGGTAAAATAAAATTGATCACCCTTGGTTTTCTGCTCTATATCTTGAGTGCGGTCTTAAGCCTGGTGAATAGTAGCAACTGGCATACAGGAGACTGGGGATTCGGACGATATTACCGATTTCTTTTCATCGTTCCAGTCATAATATTTACAATCAAGGCCCGTCTATCAGCTTACAGGGCCTTGCTTGTAGGGGTTCTCATTGGCTCGGCTATAATGGCATTTTTTTCATTTTATCAAATGGACATTCTCAAGGCACTGAGGGTCGGGCTGGGAAAATCTCTCAATCCAAACCGATACGGTGAAATTGGTTTTGTTGAATCAATAATTATCGCTGTTGCGCTCTTTAGGTTCCCTGTGAAGACCTATTTCAGGGTTATACTGTTATCCTGCTTTGTGCTCAGTATTTTTGCAGGGCTTTCCTCTGGATCCCGAGGGGCCTTTTTGGCATTCATTGCAACGTGTGGTTTTTTGACTTGGCAGTTGACGGACCGTCTCTCAAGAAAAAAGCGCACTATCCTTCTATGCCTTGTGGGCCTCATTTCTATAGGGTTCTTATCTGCCTTGCTGTCCCTCTCTCCTTTCTGGAGACAACATCTCTCCAGACTCCTGGTGGAACCTAAAGAATATCTCGCTCACAACTATTATATTGAGCATTCTTCCACACACGTTAGGATGGCCCTGGCCCAAGGAGGGCTCCTTATTTGGAAAAAACATCCTTTTATCGGAACAGGACTGGGCGATGTAGCCCATGATATGAAGGAACTTGTTCGAGAAGGCCAATTACCCGTGAACTTAACCTGGGGGAGACTGCACAATTCATATATAGACGTCTTGGCCAGATCTGGGCTCATCGGCTTTTTGTGTTTCTTGGTCGGGGTTCTGCTCTTGCCATTCAGGGTATTCTATCAGACTTACAATGAGTTTCCACACTAT
Source organism: Desulfobacterales bacterium (assembly GCA_027024445.1). Classification (GTDB taxonomy): domain Bacteria; phylum Desulfobacterota; class DSM-4660; order Desulfatiglandales; family Desulfatiglandaceae; genus B111-G9. The sequence continues at coordinate 12,899 of JALVSJ010000473.1, read as the reverse complement.
CCGGAAAAATCATGTTCCTCCTTGTCTGGCATGGCAGTCATCATTTTTTTTGCTGTGGATGCCGGGGCTAGCTCGTGTTTTTTCAACAAAGGCGTTCTTGTTTTTCTGATTTCCCTCGCCCTCCTCCTCGGTATTTCGCTTCGTCCCGAGAGTGGCCTGGTGGTTCCCAAGACCGAGGAAAAATCTGGTTGATCTTTTGAGGGAAACCGCCCCATGTTATTATTTAGGTTTTGGAATGTTGCTTTGACTAATCCTACACAAATGTACTAATGAGTAAGAATATTTTCAAATTAGTCTATATCGGCCGAAGCCGTCTACATCGAAACAGGGCCAACCTTATTCAAACACTTCATACGGTTTCAGCACTTGAACAAACTGGAATACATGTCACGCTTTTTCTCCCTCCTTGGAAAAGGAAATGCAACCTCCAAGAAAGATTAAAAGAGCTAGGTATTCAGAGAGACTTGGATATCAGGGCAAGCCGATCTTTGCATTCCCGCTGGAAGGTATGGCCTTTTGTTTTTTTTCATAAGTCTGCCCTCTCCCAAGCCGATGCAGTTTTTACTCGCTCACCGGAAGTGAGCACAATCCTTTCCAAAGCCAATGTGCCCCATTATCTAGAGATTCATGAAGTCAAGCAACTGGTGAATAAAAATTTACTTCACCCAATTATTGATGCTTACAATAGAGGCATAATAAGATGGCTCCTCCCCATCAGCCACTCCGCTGCCCATGGCCTCGTAGAGGAAGGCGCTGTCAAGGAGCGTATTATAGTAAATCCTTGCGGTGTAGATCTTCGAGCGTTTCAAGGTGTCCCTCCGCTTGATCCAAAACGTCTTACCTTCCCACGCGTATTACATGCTGGCCGCATCGGGCCCAAGAGAGGATCAGAGGTCCTCAAAGAAATAGCCAAAAAAAAAATAGCCCAGTTGTTACTGGTGGGCGAAGTAGAAAAGGATTTTTTGTCTAACCCTTTTGTCAAAGTCTCTCCTCATGTGCCACATGCCAAAATCCCCCGGCTGTACGCAAGCTGCGAGATGGTATTACTCCCCTACCAAAGAACCTCACCAACCAGCGATTCTATGAGTCCTTTAAAGCTCTTTGAAGCCATGGCAGCAGGAAGGCCCATTATCGCAAGCGATCTGCCTCCTTTGAGGGAAATCCTTGAGCACGAAAAAACCGCCTTACTGGTGGAACCTGAAAATATTGAAGCATGGATAAGGGCCATAGAAACCCTAAAAACCGATCCTGGATTGGCCTTACGCCTGTCCAATTCCCTCCAGCAAAAGGCGCGTCGTTACAGCTGGGAAGCGCGCGCACAAAGGATCGCTTTACTTCTAAGATCCGATGCCAAGCTATAATTGTGCCATATCGCACAATTATGGTAGGTTTTCAACGAACCCTAGCATACCTTCCCAGAAGAATTTGCAGACTTTTAGCTTGACATATATTTGGAAATTGATGCTATTTCTTAAATGTAATTCAATGTAAAGGAAACGGATTTAAAAGATTCACAGTGAAACACGAAAACATTCATAGGGCCAAAGGGGTGGATATTGCATTTTATGGGTTCCGGGGTGGACCAGGAGGGATAAGCCTTACCCTTATAAGCCTTATGAATGAGTTAGCTTCCTCAGGGTATAAAATCCACTTAGTTTTGCACAATGGAAGTATACCAGAAAGAAAACATGTTCACTCTGCCATAAAGCAAGTGGAACTCCCAAATGGAAAATTGATAAAACGGGCAAAGGCCCTTTCTTCCTACTTGGCAGAGTTCAGTCCCAAGGCTGTAATCTCAGTTCGAGAACCGGGTAACAGGGCCTTGACCGGCGCTCGCTTGCTGTGCAAAGGAAAAGTAAAGGTTGGGTTTAGAGTGGGGATGCCAATTAGTATTGCCCTGGCCAGAAGGGATCCTGTCAAAAGGTTGCTCCGCCGCCAGTCCATCAAATTTTGTTACAATAAGGCGGATGTAATCATTGCAAATCACTCTGCCGTAGCTGAGGATATTGCCCTCATCACAGGTATACCTCTAAATCTTATCCATGTCATTCCAAACGGCACTGTCTCTGAATTTCTTTACGAACAGGCAAAAAAGGATCCCGGTCATCCCTGGCTTAAGAATAAGGATTGTCCGGTGATTCTTGCAATAGGGAGGCTTACTAAACAAAAGGATTTTCATACCCTAATTCGAGCCTTTCACATTGTCCGGAGGCAGTTGGATACCAAACTTATCATTCTTGGCGAAGGGAAGGAGCGCCCGGTGTTACTCTCCCTTATCCTTGAACTAGGTCTAATGGATAGTATTGATTTGTACGGATATGTAGAAAACCCCTATTCTTTTCTAAAGAGAGCAGACCTGTTTGTTCTGTCTTCGGCCTGGGAGGGCCTCCCCAATGCCTTGATTGAGGCCATGGCCCTAGGAATCCCTTCTGTGGCAACTGATTGCAAGAGCGGACCCCGGGAAATCCTCGAAAATGGCCGCTTTGGTGCTCTTGTCCCAGTAAAAGATGAAAAGGCGATGGCTGAAGCTATCCTCAATACACTCTCACATCCTCCAGACCCTGACTTTATAAGATCGGGTGCCTCGCGCTACAGGGCAAGTATCTGCGCTCAAAAATATCTGGAGGTCTTGGGCCTTGCCTGAAAGTCTCGCCATTTTTCTTGCCACTTCAGGCCACAGCGGAGTAGATCGAATAATGGGCAATCTTATTCGCGAGCTCTCCCGCCGAGGCCAGCCAGTGGACTTGCTACGCGTGAGAAATCATGGGCCCTATCTTGATAATAGCTTGCCTCATGTTCGAATCATTCAACTGCCAGTGGCCCATGTCAACAGTGCAATCATGCCCTTGGTGCGGTATCTTAGGAGTGAGCAACCCTCCGTACTTCTAACGGACAAAGATAGGGTAAATCGTATAGCTATCATTGCAAGTCGAATAGCGCGGACAAAAACCAGAATTGCCATCAGGATCGGAACCACTGTAAGCATCAATCTTGCCCGTAGACGCTGGCTTCATAGAAATTTGCAGTATTTGTCTATTAGATTCCTGTATCCTTGGGCCGATCTTATTATTGTCCCTTCAGAGGGGGCTGCAATGGATTTGATTGGGATTGCCAAGAACCTTGCGCCTCTCGTCCAAGTCCTTCCAAGCCCAGTGGGAAACACGGATTTGGATCTGTTGTCACAAGAAGTCGTAGAGCATCCATGGTTGGTCCGCCAAAATGAGCCTATTATACTTGGGATGGGAGAACTTTGTGGACGCAAGGATTTCGAAACTTTGATCAAGGCGTTTTCAATTGTAAGAAAGACAACCTCATCAAAGCTGATCATTCTGGGAGAAGGGAAAAAGCGAGGGCAACTGGAGAGGCTTGTGGGACAACTGGAACTTGGCGATGCAGTGTCAATGCCGGGGTTCGTTACAAACCCTTATCCTTATATGAAAAGGGCCTCAGTCTTTGTGTTGTCTAGCAAGTGTGAAGGGGCACCAGTAGTTTTAATGGAAGCACTGTCATTGGGTGTACCAGTGGTATCCACCGATTGTCCGAGTGGGCCCAGGGAAATATTGCAAGGGGGGCGTCTGGGGCAGCTCGTCCCGGTTGGAGCCCCCGATGCCCTTGCCAGGGCCATACTTCACACTCTTGACAATCCTCCTGATCCAGAGTTACTTAGAGCCGCTGCGCTGGCGTACTCCACAGATAGGGCTACTGACCAATACCTTCGGGCCCTTGGCCTTTGCGCGATTCGAAATCGGGTCGGAATAGAACATGAATCTTGTCAATTCAACGATTAGATACAAAGGTGTTCAGAGTGAACAGGGCACCCCCAAGATCGCGGTATTTCTGTCCTTTTCCGGCCAGGGCGGTGTCGAAAGGATGATGCTCAATCTTGCCGAAGGTCTTTGTTCCCTAGGATGTCAAGTAGATCTTGTAGTTGTTAAGGCAAGAAGCGCATATCTCGCCAATATTTCCCATAGGCTACGAGTAATACGGTTAGGCGCATCTCATACCTTTGGCAGCACTATTTCGTTGATGCAGTATTTGAGGCGTGAAAGGCCAGCTGCAATCTTGTCAGCGAAGGACAGGGCCAATATCGTAGCCGTTGTGGCCAGGATTTTTTCCAGAATAGATACCCGGTTGGTGCTAAGGATGGGAACCACAGTATCTGCTGCCCTTGAAGGCAAAAGGCCGGTAAAAGAGAAACTTTGGTACATGAGGATGCGGGTCTTCTATCCTCATGCTCATGCAGTTGTTGCTGTGTCAAAGGGCGTAGCAAGGGACCTTGTTGAGAATGCTCACATTTCCCCAACTCTGCTTCACGTAGTGCCCAACCCTGTGGTAACTCCTCAACTCTTTGCTGCAGCCGATCAACCTCTAAAACATCAATGGTTTAAGGGCGATACATTCCCTGTTGTTTTGGGAGCGGGTAGACTGACCAGGCAGAAGGACTTTGAGACTCTGATCAAGGCATTTGCCAGAGTACGCCAATCGAGACCATGCAGGCTTATGATTCTGGGCGAAGGACGGGACAGGTCAAAGCTTGAGAGACTTGGCGCAGAGCTTGGTATCAGCTCTGACATGCTCCTGCCTGGCTTCGTGCAAAACCCATACCCCTATTTTAAAAGGGCTTCCGTGTTTGTGCTCTCTTCCATTTGGGAGGGCTCTCCCAATGTACTGACCGAAGCCCTCGCCTTGGGAACTCCTGTTGTTTCGACAGACTGTCCGAATGGCCCCAGGGAAATATTGCAAGATGGTCGTTTTGGAGACCTTGTTCCTGTTGGTGACCATGAAGCTCTGGCAAGGGCCATCCTTGAGACTTTGCAGAGGCCACTGGAAAAATCGTTTCTCAAATCAGCTGTTAAGGACTATACTTTGGAAGAAAGCAGTAAACGATACCTGGAGGTGCTTCTGGGATCAGATTGAATTAAGCCAATGCTTATTTCTCTCAAGTATAAATTTCTCTTTGTGCACATTGCCAAGACAGGGGGGACGAGTATCCGCGTGGCCCTGAGGCGCTATAAATGGAACGACCCCTACAGGATCCCTCTATTTATCTGCAGCCGCATGAGTGCACTGTTTGCTCACAAGCTTGCGTGCAAAATACCACGACATGCCAAGGTAATTACTGCTTACGAAATGCTTCCAAGAGAGCTATTCAATAGCTTGTTCAAATTCGCCTTTGTTAGAAATCCGTGGGACTTGCAGGTTAGCTCTTATCACCACATTAAGAGAGAAAGGCCATATCTACTCAAGGGCATAGACACCTTTGAGGAATTTCTTCTGTGGAAGCTGGACCCGAATCGGCCTTATCACTACATCATAGATACCTCCATCCAGCTCCAATCTGACTACTTGATTGACCTGGAAGGAAACGTGCTGGTAGACTTCATCGGAAGATATGAGAGCCTGCACGAGGACTTTGACGAAGCATGTAAAAGAATAGGCATAAAAACACCTAAACTGCCCCACAAGAGACGGGCTGCAGACAGAAGCCATTATAAGGAATATTATACTGACAAGACAGCCGAGCTTATTGCCGAACATTTCAGGAAAGATATTGAAATGTTTGGATACTCCTTTGATTAGGAGCACTTAATGTTAGCATATGATCATAATTGACATCCATGATATCTTCCTCTGATTTCCTATCTTCCGTACACCCACTGTCAAATCGCTCATTTTCCTCTCTTTACTGATTGCCGGAAGCCGGAATAAGGGCTCTCCCCCAGCAGCAGCCAGCGGACAGTCACTTGAAGACTTAGACCTGTTGGTATCATCAAATTAACTTTCTCAATCCGAATTTTTGTGTAGACTCCTCAGGAAAGTATATAGTGAACAGCATCCAAAAGGTCTGAAGCCACATATGTCGGTTTAACCCTTCTCCTGGGAAGCACATATTCAATCTCACCAAGACCATACCCGGTCCTAACCAGCACGCTTGGAAGCCCTGCTTTTTGACCCATCTCCAGATCAGAGCATGTATCACCAACCACATAAGATCTACTCATGTCGATGGGGAGGTCTTCTGTCGCGCGTTTTAGCAAACCAATACCAGGTTTTCTGCAATCACATTTCTTAGTATACTTTTTTATCAACCCAGTGGGATAATGGGGACAATAATAGATAGCATCAATATGGGCGCCAGCTTTCGCCAATTTCTTGTGCATTAAGCTGTTAATCTCGTCCAAAAGAGATTCGGGAAAATACCCCCTTGCCACACCTGACTGGTTTGAAACAATGACCACGTAGAACCCCTTTTCGTTCAGGAGGCGAATCGCCTCTCCTGTTCTTGGAAGAAGAACAAACCGGCTGGGGTGGTTCACATAACCCATTTGCTCATTAATGGTTCCGTCCCTGTCAAGAAAAACTGCCGGCCTATACCCCATTCCTATCCCTTTCTCCTAACTCAGAAAATTTTCTTTGTGCCGCGTCCTTGATCAATTGAAACAATTCCTCCGCATTCCCGTTGACCATAAATCTTATACTTATGTAACCTGTGCTCTCTTTTTCTGTTATAAGGTCTTTCGCTCTTGTCCAGTCTTTCTCTGTGGTAACGAGAAACTCGCACCCATGCATCGCTCTCATTTGTTCTAAATCCCTTATTTCTCCCTCCCGATAAACATGATGATCAGGAAATGCCTTGAATGACACGACCTCTGCTCCAAGATCCGATAGTGTTTTTTCAAACGAGGCGGGCCTTCCTATTCCCGCAAATGCCACCACCTTTTTTTCCCTCAAAAAAGAAGGCTCATGCCTTATGCCCGCACTCGGTATGAGAAAGGCTTCAGGGTAGTGGCTTCCCCAAAACCGGGGAATCCTAGAGAATTTAGGCTCGATGTTCAATTCGTGCCATGTTTTACCAAATTGATGACCTGTAAGGATTATGGCACTTGCCCGCCCGATTGAATCCTTCGGCTCCCTGAGAAGACCCCATGGCAAAAGCCGCTCATTTCCAAAAGGTTTCTCTGAATCCATAAGAACCAAGTCAAAGTCTCTGGCAAGGCTTAGGTGCTGGAAACCATCGTCCAGCACGAAAAAATTTGATCCGAATCTTGTTATAGCATGAGTTCCTGCAGCAAACCGGCTCCTTGAGACAACCACAGGTACTCCTCTAAGCTTATGCGCTAAGAGAAAAGGCTCATCACCGCATCCCTCCCACCTTACTTTCACCCTGTCCCCATCACTCACTTCCAATACGCTATCCGAGTACTTTCCGCCATAACCTCTCGATAGTACACATACTGAATACCCTTCAGCCACCGCCCACTCAGCAAGCATTATCACTGCTGGCGTCTTTCCTGTCCCTCCAACAGTAATATTGCCCACACTTAGCACAAACCCCCGCAGCTTTTTCTGCTTAAGCACACCATGTTGATAGGCGTGGGTTCTCGTGCGCATTACAAGGCCATACAAAAGAGAACTTCCCGCAAGGAAGACTGAAAATGGGAGCCTCGAAAGGAGAGCATGTGCCCTTTTCCAATCAAATCCCGCAGCCTTAATAAAATTCATAAAATACTTACTCCTTTGCCCTCTAAGCAAGTATACACGTATTCCATAGTCCTGTTTAGCGCTCCACGATTTTCCAGCACAAAGGCCCTCGCACACTCCCCTGTTCGCACCCTTAGTTCTGGGTCCCGAATAAGCTTACACATCAAAGAAAAAAGCTCCTCCGGGGTCTTTACTCGAAGGCCCCCTTTTGACCTTTCCAGTGCTTGAGCCATCCACACAAAGTTCTGCGTGTGGGGACCAAAGACAACGGGTATACCAAAACTGGCCGGCTCAAGAAGATTGTGCCCGCCAAATGGAACCAAACTTCCGCCCACGAAACTTAAGTGTCCTAGCCCATAGATCCTGTTGAGCTCCCCGATAGTATCCAACACAATTACCTGTGGAGACATTACATTGCCATCAGTTTGAGATCTCCTCACACATCTCAACCCCTTCTCTTTAGCCACGCTAACCAATCTGGGCGCCTCCTCAATTTTACGGGGTGCCAGGATAAGGGTCAGGTTTGGGTGGATTTGCAGCAGGCGGCAATACACCTCCAAAACCAGGTCAGATTCTTCCCCATGGGTACTTCCTGCCACCCATATTAGTGTGTTATCCGATAGGCCAAACAAGTTCATCCATCGGAGCTTTTCCCCGGTTTCCATACTTACCCAATCATGATCGAATTTTATGTTCCCGATCGTGACAACTTTGTCGCCGGGGACACCGATGTCAAGCAGTCTCTCTGTGTCCAGGGGACTCTGCATTAGGCAATAATCGAGATCCGCAAATAGTCGCCTGGCCAAAAAGGGAGCCTTACGATATAAGTTGAATGTAGATTCAGATATTCGGCCATTAACAAGCATTGCTTTTGTTCCCATCGCCCTCAGGCGAGCCAAAATACCAGGCCACAAATCTGTCTCCATTAACACAAAGAGCTCTGGATTCACCCACCTGGTAATCCGGTCGCTGGCCCACCATATATCAAGCGGCATACACAACACCGGAGTAACTATTCCCTTCAGCTCTTTTCTGGCAAGGTTCAATCCCTGCACTGTGGTGGCGCTGAATACCAACTCCTTATGTGGATATTGCTCGCAAATTTTTCTTACAAGTGGAAGTGCGGACCTAACCTCACCTACGGACAGGGCATGAATCCATATGCCTTTTCCTCTGATTCGGTAAGCCGGGCGCTTGACTGCGAGTCTTTCTTGCCATCTTGAATTCTTGGATATAAGGCAACCAAACAAGAGAGGAACTCCCATTAGTGTCCATAGGAGATGATAGAGGAGCATCACTTTCTCACCGGAAGTTCTATAATTACGCGGGTACCTTTAGGCTCATTATCCTGTATTCGAATGAAGCCGTTGTGATCTGTAATAATGGTGTTCACAATGGCCAGTCCCAAGCCAGTTCCATGTTTTTTTGTGGAAAAATACGGTTCAAATAACCGCATCTTATTCTCGGGAGGGATCCCTTTCCCATCGTCAGCCACTTCTATTCTTACCGTCTGAAGTATGGAATCATAATGGAGATCAATGACGATGTGACCCTTCCCATCCACGGCGGCTATGGCGTTATCTAGTAGATTTATCATCACCCTTTTCATCTGCTCCCTGTCTAGATTGAAAACAGGAACTTCAGGATCGTCATGAAATTCTATTGATACTTCTTTATGGGCTTCACGATAGAGGGTGAGTGCCTCGCTTATGATCTTTCTAATATCCGAAGGGACAGGGTTGGCCGCGGGCATTCTCGCAAAGTTGGAAAATTCATCTACAAGACGCTTGAGTTCTTCCACCTGCCTAATTATCATACTGGTGCATTCCTCAAACACTTGACCGTCATCTTTTCCAATCTTTTCCCCGTAACGTTTCCTGAGTCTCTGTGCAGATAGCTGTATGGGGGTAAGCGGATTTTTCACTTCATGGGCAATTCTTCTTGCCACCTCCCGCCACGCAGCCATTCTTTGGGCCTTCTCAATCTCGCTCACATCCTCGAAAACAGCTACCAGCCCAAGGTACTTTCCGTGCTCGTCTCTGAGGACGTTAAGTGAAAGCAGTAGACTAAGGGAACGGTTGTTGCTGGCTATCCTTATCCCTTTCTTGAGAAATCCTTTCCTGAACAGCCCCCTATCAGACAAAAACCCATCTATGATATCCATGTACTCTTGTGAGAGGACCTCTCTGTAATGCTTCCCGATTATGTTCAAGGCCTTCAGGCCTAACATCTTTTCTGCCGACTTGTTTATTGTGAGTATCTTTCCTTCTCTGTCTGCTGAGACAACACCAGCTGCCACATTGGCAAGGACGATCTCCATGTAGACCCTGCGTTGCTCAAGTTCCAGATTAGTCCTTCGCAATTCCTCATTGGCCTCTTCCAGTTCTTTCTTGCTCTGCCTAAGGTCAGCAGTCATCTTGTTGAACGAATTTACGAGTACCCCTATTTCATCTCTAGCCTCGAGATCGATAAAGAAATCATAGTCACCCGATGCGATTCTATTTGTGCCCTCTGCCAATTCTTTGATAGGCACAGTGATCTCTTGAGAAAGATAAAATCCGAACCAGACAGAAGAAAATATTATGAGTAAAGTAACGATTGACAGAGTAATAAGATGGCTTATCTTTATTGGCTTTTTCAGCATCTTAAGCTGTTTGTATTCCTGTAGACCTCTAGAGACTGCCTTTAGCCGATTTACCACGCTACCTGGTACATATCTGCTCAAGCTAATGAGCCCCACCACTGCCTTGGATTCTGTCCTTGAGAATATGGGAACGATACCGGTTATCAGGTCCCCGTGGGGAGAGGATTGAATATATCTCCTGTCAGTGCCCTTTTCGAAAGTTTCCCTAAGCACGTCGGCCTCTGGTGAAGAGAAACCACTCAAATCAATCTTGTGATCAATTGACATTGATCTTTCCGCAAGTTTACTCGAATACACACGCAGACACGCAAGGCGATATTCTTTCCGTTTCTCATTAATGAAACGGTCAAGCTGGTCCTTCTTGGATACCAGCATGTACCCTTCAAAGGTGATCACCCTGCTCAAGTTGTTCCCAAAAGCAAGTATCTCTTCACCCAACTGATTATAATAGTCCTGGCCAACTTCAAGAGATTTTTTCAGAGATTGTTCAATTTGAAGGTTAAACCAATATTCTATGGATGAGGAGATGAATTGAACTGATACAAAAAACAATATTATCGTAGGCAACAACGACAAGCTTACGAAGGCCAAAACCAGCTTGGTCCTGAGTTTAGCCCCCATTATATTTTTTCGTCGCTCGAAAAGGAGCTTTACCAGATTGCGTACTGTCAGAAACAAGAGGAGAAGTAATAGGATTACGTTGAGATTTATAAGGGAGAAGATCAGGATGCTGTTTGATATTGGCAAGTTGAGGCCCAGATCAAATACCTTCGACCCCAAATAAGTGAAGGCGGAAATAGTCAAAAGAAGCAGCCCTATTATGTAGCGCTCTCTTCTCCTCCTTTGAAGATCCCTTTTCCTGGCCTGTTCGTAATTCCTCATAGCTAATCAACGTAGAACGGAGTTTAGCACTCTGGGCGAGCAGTTTTTCATCAGTATATGAAATCTAACGTGTACCAATCCGTCTCGAAATCCCACAGGGACAAGAAAAACAAAATAGTATGTAGATGGAGAGGCAATCGTATCTTATCCAGTTCTGCCATCATTCTGACTTGATAATGTCTACCTTTTCGCAAGTTTTTCAGTTTTGCGAGCTTCAATCCCACAACTTCGGCCATCACCTTTTTTGCTGTACTGAAGTCTTTTACCCTTATCAGACCATTGTCCCGTTCAGAGAGTCTAATGGAGTAGACTTTCTTAAGACTGTCATAGTTGATCCTATGGCTGAACCTTACCCTACTTATCAATTTATCAGGCTGCAATCGTTTTACCTCATAGAGATTTACAATAAATGTAAAACTGGTGGGAACACCTGCTTCAATGGCTTTTGTTATGTTGGGGGTAAAGCAGTTCTTTACGGTAAAATACAGCAGCAAATCGTCTCTTGTATTAGTAAGCACAATATCCGCGATAAATGCCTTTTTCCCTATCCCATAGGCGCGAGGTGCAAAGATTATACCGACCCAGATGAGTACAAACATAGCTACAGACGCGTAGCGCATGAGCTTTGGATTCACCGTCCGACTGCCCTTTCACAGATAACCGTTCTTTACAGGTGTGGATGGCCGCATATCAAAGCTGAGAAATTAGCCCACCAACTCCAACATGAAAAGCGTTGGACCTCTCCTTTCGAAGGTTCCATCCAATTAGTTAATATTCCAGATCATGTGCGAACTGGAGAAACCCTCAAGTTGGGAGAGTTAATTCCTCAAACATATTCTGGCATAGTTAATGATATTAATTTAGGGCATGAAGGATTGCAAGCCAGAACGAGGGACAATTGGTGACGAAGTAAATAAAAAAAGACCACCCAACACTTAAGAAGAGTGGCACTTTCTAAGACTCGAAATTATTAGGCGAACGCCGAGTCAGGAAGAGCAAAAGTAGGCACTTCAACACTCTCGTTCGTACGATCTGGCTCCGTAGGAAATGTTACCAATTTCCAATGTCTTTTTGAAGACATCAGTTTCTTCAGCATATACTGGTTAAGAAAATGCCCAGACCTCTTAACCTTGAAGTGAGCTATCACAGGGGCGCCAACGATAGAAAGATCGCCAATGAAATCCAGTATCTTGTGTCGCACGAACTCATCGTGATATCTCAATCCATCTTCATTAAGTATCTTAAATTCATCCACAACGATTGCGTTATCAAGGGAACCACCTTTTGCCAGTCCATTACGCTTGAGCGTCTCAACATCCTTCAGAAATCCAAAAGTGCGTGCCTTACTTATTTCCTCAACAAAATCCCGTGCTGAAAAGTTCAGCTCGTATGTTTGGTTACTGAGCAATGGATGCTTAAAATCGATGGTATAGCTTATCTTGAGTTCGCTTGATGGCGATATTTCTATTGATCTATTTCCCTCCTTCACTGAGAACGCCTTCTTGACCACGACAAAGTCTTTAGGCTCTCCCTGGTCCTGTATCCCGGCGCTCCGGATAAGAAAAACATAGGGAGCAGCACTACCATCCATTATTGGGACCTCGGGTCCGTCCACCTCTATTACCGCATTGTCTATACCGAGGCCGAAAAGGGCTGCCATCAGGTGCTCAATGGTACCAATCCGGCAACCATTATGGCCGATCGTCGTCGCCAGTGTTGTATCGATAACATTTTCGAAACGGGCGTCTATTACGGGAGCCCCGGACAAGTCCTTTCGAACAAACTTGATTCCCGTACACGGGGGTGCCGGTTTAATTGTAATGCTTACTTTTTCTCCGCAATGAAGCCCGATTCCAGTACAATAAACTTCCTTTTTTAATGTCTTCTGTTT
>JALVSJ010000472.1 GCA_027024445.1 Desulfobacterales bacterium | reverse complement strand
ACTCTTTACAGGGAGGCGGTCCTTGCAGACGGGATGCCTGGGCGCTTGGTGATAGGCTGCAATATCTCCAACCTGAGCATCCCTGCTCGGACCGCCTTGGGAGTTACGGGGAGGCTCATCCAGTAGATGCAGTCCTCAAAGGACCTCCCGAGTCTGCATGTTCGGTCTGTTTTACATGGCATTAATAGAATGTATTAACTGAAGATGGAGGCATAAGATGAAGATACCGCAGAAGGGAATGAGTAAAGATGACATATTTGAGAGACTGGGGGATTATCGCTCCAGGGATCTGGACTGGCAGTCCGGGAGGGTATTCGGCTATATCTTTGACCCTGGGCCAGAGGTGAGGGATGTGGCGAAAGAGGCGTATGGTATGTTTCTCACCGAAAATGGACTGGACTTCACAGCATTTCCGAGTCTTCTGAGGCTGGAAAATGAGCTGGTGGGGATGATGAGGCACCACCTCAATGGTGATGAGCAAGTGGTGGGCAACTTCACAAGCGGTGGCACGGAGAGCATCATGCTTGCGGTAAAGAGCGCGAGGGATTATTTCCGTGCAAAGAAGCCTCAGATCAAGGAGCCTGAAATGATTCTCCCTGCCACGGCCCATGCGGCATTTCACAAGGCTGCTCACTACCTGGGGGTCAGGGTGGTCCAGGTTCCCGTGGCTCCCGCCTCATACAAGGCAGACGTCAAGGCCATAGCAGAGGCAATAGGGCCTAATACCATCTTGATCGTAGGCTCTGCTCCCTCATATACCCACGGTGTGATCGATCCCATCAGGGAAATGGCAGCGCTTGCCCTTGAAAAAGAGATATTGTTTCATTGTGATGCCTGTGTAGGGGGCTTTATGCTTCCTTACTTCAGGAGGCTCGGGGCTAGCGTGCCGGAGTTCGATTTTTCCGTACCCGGGGTTACCTCCATCTCTGTTGACCTTCACAAGTATGCCTATGCCGCAAAAGGGGCCTCCATAATCCTCTATCGCAACAAGAACATAAGGCGATACCAGATTTTTGCCTGCTCTCACTGGACCGGCTATACGGTGGTGAACAATGCCGTGCAGAGCAGTAAATCCGGTGGCCCCATGGCCGCTGCCTGGGCTGTTATTAACTATATCGGGGATGAAGGCTACCTGGAGTTTGCCAGGAAAAAGCTAGAGGCCACCCGGAAGGTCGTGGAGGGGATAGAGCAAATAGATGGCCTGAGGATTCTGGGCAAACCGGAAATGTGCCTTGTGGCGTTCACATCCGATGATCTGAACGTGTTTCATATCATAGACGAAATGAACAGCAAGGGTTGGTACATACAGCCTGCCCTTTCCTACGGCAACTCCCCCCGCCACATCCACATGTCCATAAATGTCTCGAATGTGAATTGGATAGATCAGTTCCTGTCAGATCTTGCCGGTGCGGTTGAAAAGGCAAGACAGAGCAAATCAGATGAGTCCTCGGAGCAACTGAGGCAGATGATTTCTTCCATTGATTTTTCGTCCATGAGCGAGGAGGATTTTGCCTCCATGTTGCAATTGGCCGGGATCGATGGGGAAGCCTTACCTGAGCGAATGGCCGATATAAACGAGATTATGGATTTTCTTTCACCCGAGATCCGTGAACAACTCCTTGTTGAGTACGTAAACAATTTATTTGCATGAGTAGGTGCTCGTCCCATTCGATGGAGGTTTGTTATGGATGCCCCTTTCTCTTTTGATTTGTTGCTGGTCTTTGGCTTTCTTTCTGTGATGCTCCTCATGGGCGTGCTGCTAAGGGCAAAGGTCTCGTGGTTTCAGAACTTCCTTTTTCCCGGCTGCCTGATAGGTGGACTGATTGGACTGGGACTTGTTAATCTGGGAGTGGTTCATATTTCTTCCAAGATGCTTCAGGCCCTTGCATACCACCTTTTTAATATTTCCTTCATATCTGTGGGCCTTACTGCTTCGGAGGGAGGGGACACGAAGGCTGGCCAGGGCAGGGAAGTTGCTAAAGGCTCCATCTGGATGGCATTGACCCAGGGCGTTACCTTTCCACTTCAGGCAGTGATAGGTGGGTTGAGCGTTGTGCTTCTTTCTGTATTGGGGATCAGGCTGTTTAGCACTTTCGGCTTCCTCCTGCCCCTGGGTTTCAATGAGGGGCCGGGAGAGGCCCTGTCATTTGGAAAGGTGTGGGAGACTATGGGATTTACGCACGCCGCCACAATAGGCCTGGGATTCGCTACCATGGGCTATCTTTTCTCCCTTCTGGTGGGTGTACCCCTGGTGAACTGGGGGATCAGGAAGGGCTATTCCATGCATGGGTCCGGGGGTCTGCCAAGGGATTTCTTGATCGGCATCGTGGCGAAGGATCAGCCTAAGGAGAAGGCCGGCGAGTTGACCATACACTCGGGCAATACTGACACAATGGCCTTTCAGATGGCAATGGTGGGCCTTGTGTATCTGTTGACCTATTTCTTTGTTAAGTATCTGGGAGTATTGTTACCGCCCGATGTGGGCAAGATGATGTGGGGATTCTTCTTTTTCTATGGCCTCGGTATTGCCCTTTGCGTGAAGTGGATCATGGGCAAGTTAGGATGGGCATACCTGCTTGATCCGGGGATACAAAGGCGCATAACCGGCTGGTCTGTGGATTTCCTGATAGTTGCCACCGTAGCAGCTATCCAGATAATGATAGTCTGGAAATACATGATCCCATTCATGGGCATTTCCCTGATAGGCGGCATATTGACCACATTTGCAGTGTTGTTCCTGGCCAAACGACTTCCTTCCTACAACCTGGAGCGCATGGCCGCGATTTATGGTACGGTAACCGGAACCGTTTCCTGCGGTCTCCTGCTGCTCAGGATAGTGGACCCGGAGTTCAGGACCCCGGTGGCAATAGAGATAGCAATTATGAATGTATTTGCCGTGCCTGTTGTTGGCGGGGGGACCATCCTGATAAATGGTCCCATCTGGTGGCACTGGAGCACTCTTTTTACCTCTCTTGTTTTTGTGTGCATTATGTTTGCATCGTTGGTTGCAATAAAGGCCCTGGGTCTATGGACGAAAAAGGCCTTGTAATCATTGGTGTCCAAAATCGACGTAGGCACTAGAAGCCAAGTTAATAATCTCAAGTTGACTCTCTCTTGGCAGGAAAACGGCATATTCCCTTCCTGTCTGACGCCAGGCAGGCGCTACGCTCGCTGCGCCATCCATGGCTCATCTCCCGCCATAATTC
>JALVSJ010000471.1 GCA_027024445.1 Desulfobacterales bacterium | reverse complement strand
TTACAGCCTATCACGAAGCGCCCAGGCATTCCGTCTGCCCTGCCCGCCGGGCAGGCGGGGAGGACCGCCCCCCTGTAAGGAGTCAGATGCAGTCTGAAAAGGATCTCCCGACGCTGCAGCAAACGTACCAAAACGATGTCCCATTGCCTCTCATCAAGCAGGTGACGCCACAAGACTGTTACCCCTTGCTCCACAAGGCAATTTGAATATTGGCGCATAATCCGGGACTAAATTGCAAGGGATGTTTTGCGGTTTTATTGGAAGAAAGGAAGCCACGATGCCCAATAAACCGCATGGGAGGCGTAAGATCCGAGTTGCCGTAAAAGAATAGGCTTGAATTTGGCCGAGGAAATAGATTAATATAACAAATAAGTCGGGGCGTGGCGCAGTCTGGAAGCGCACCTGCTTTGGGAGCAGGGTGTCGGAGGTTCAAATCCTCTCGCCCCGACCAGTTATTTCAAGCACTTGCGGGAACGGGGAAGAAGCGGAATTCAATTTTGTGACATTTTGTGACATATCAGATTTGACATAAGCGGTCAGTCCATTCAAGAGGTTGACCGCTTTCTTTTTCCGCTCCTGGCTGAGGTGGGCATACCGAAGGGTCATTGTCATTGACTTATGGCCCAGTAGCTCTTGCACATCCTTCAGGCTTGCACCTCTCATAACCATGTGGCTTGCGAAGGTGTGTCTGAGGTCGTGGAACCTGAAATTCTCTATCCCGGCTCGCCTTAAGGCAGCCTTGAATGCCCGGTCAATGCGCTTTATGCTCACGGCGGGGCTTTCTCTTCCTGCTTTGTATGTGAACACATACTTGGTCCGCAACTCCTGTTCACGCCTGATCTCCTTCAGCATTCCTGCTAGATCCGCATTGATAGGGATCTGCCTTGGTTCGTTAGTTTTGGTCTTCCTGAGATATATGAAGCCATTTCTTACCTGGTCCCATTGAAGAGACAGTATCTCGCCCCTGCGCATTCCCGTGTTTAAAGCATAGAAAACAATTCTGTAAAGGTGCTTCTGTTTCTTGCACTCTGTGAGCAGCCTTTCAATCTCTTCCTCTGAGAGATACCGCAGTCGGGAGTTGTTCTCTTTCACGACCAATGTTTTCCCACGCTCAAAAGGACTCTTGTCAAGCATTTCCCATTCCACTGCCTTGTTGAACATGTGCCGAAGGACAGACATTTCCTTGTTGATGGTGGCATGGGTCCTAACCTTACCGTTCTTGGTGGGTTTGGTCCTTAAATGGTTGCGGTACGTTTCAAGGTCAACATAGCGGATGGTGGCGAGCCTGGTATTCTCGCCAAAATAATCCTTGTAGTTTTCCAAGCAGAAACGTTTCCAGTTGCCGAAGCTTACCTGGTGTTGGAAGTTCTTTTTGTACTTCTCGATCAATTCTCCTAGAGTCGTGGTATATTCCTTTTTCACGTCCAGGTAACGGCCCTCTGCAATAAGGCTTACCCTCTTAGCAAGCTCGGCCTCGGCTTCCCTCTTCTTCTTGAAGTTCTTCCTCACCCGCTTTCCTGTGGGGTCAATGTAGTCTATCTGCCAGCTCTTACCCCTCTTCCTAACCGTTGCCATAAAAGCCCCTCACTTTCTCCCCGATAGGTTTGTTCCCGGGCAGGGTGTCAGGGTCACACCTTTTCGGCTCCGGATGCCTAGCCCGGGGAACCTCCAAAACAAAAACGCCCAAGACATCTCCCCGGCCACAGGCAACCGGCCCCACATGTCGCCATGTGAGGTATCTTGAGCGTTTTTTTCCGACTAAGTTGTCCACTAGCCTGTGATTTAGAGATCTAACAATATTTATTGTTAACTATATAACTACCATAGTAGTTATCCTTTGTCAAACTATTTGTGTTGAAAAGTAGCTAATATTTTGCTATGCAAATCACATGGCTGAAAACAGGAAAAGCTACAACACCACACTCAGGACTGATCTCGTTAAGAGACTTCGGATTCTTGCCGCTCAATTGGACAGACGTCAGAATGACCTGCTTGAGGAAGCCATCCAAGACTTACTAAAGAAGTACAAGAAAAAGATGAGGCAATAGTCTCCAAGAGAGGAGGTGGCCTCAATGGCATTGTGCTCAAGGACCTTTCCAAATCTTTCAAGAAAGGAAAGGTAACTGTGGTTATTAACCACTGTAACGCTTGTTTTACTAAGCCTTGTGGGAAGGAGGGAATCCTCATGAAGAGATGGGCGCTAATTTTGGTCGTACCTTTGTTTGTGTGTTCAATCCTTGGAGACGCCTGGGGAACACTCTATGACAGAGGCAGCGGGCTAATCTACGATGACGTGCTGGACATCACTTGGCTTCAGGATGCTAATTATGCAATTTCAACTGGCTATATAACTGGACCTATGGATTGGTATCAAGCAATGGAGTGGGCAGATCAGTTAGAATATATGGGCTATGATGATTGGAGGCTCCCTTCTGCTGAAAATGTCATCGAGTCTCCTGTCCCTGGTTATCCTGCGGGAACAGAGCTTGGGTATCTTTACCATATTGAGCTTGGGAATTATGGGAGTGCTGTCTTTCATTGCGGCCCTTTCGTTAACCTCGAATACGGTTCCTACTGGCTTAGCACTGAAGCATCGGGTGGACCTGATCCAGGAGGTCAATTCGCTAAGGTGTTCGTAGTGAATTTGTTTACCGAAGGAAAACCAGTAGGAATGATAATGGACACCTGGAAAATGAACGCTATTGGACGGGCATGGGCTGTAAGGGATGGTGATGTTACACCAGTTCCCGAACCTACCTCAGGGCTTTTGCTGTTAACAGGGATAGTTGGTTTGTATGTTTTCCGAAAAAAATCGCGACCACGCCCTACGCCGCTTAAGGTTTGACGAATGTTTCCTCAATAAAGGTGAGGGGGGTAATAATGATAGAAAGGCTTTTGGATGTTGCAAAGTGGGGACTAATATTCATGATAGCCGGGGTTATCTTCTATGCTGTGTACCCTAAGTATTATTTTGGCGGCCCCAAAGGTGTGATTTGGTATAGAGCCAACAAAATAACAGGACAAGTGGAGCGTTGGAGGCAAAAGCCCGGTTCTATAGGTCACGCCTGGGTAAAAATGGAAGGGATAGATCCAAGAAAGATTATATGGGACCGTGGAAAAAAAGACTAACCTCTTACTGTGTTAGAGTAGTGGGTTTAAGTGGGATCAAAGCAAATTCAGAAGTATAAGAAAATTTGCCGCTGCTTTGCTCATCTTTGTGCGCCAACTTTCGGTTAGGCTCCCTACCTGCCTTGACAGGACACGGTGTTTCATCAACGTTTTCTTCCGTGACTTACAACCGACTTCGGGCTGGTTGTTATCTCACCGCATACTCAGTTGACAAAGAGCATGTTACAAAGGGCAGGGCTTAAATCCTGTATTTTTCGATCTTGAACTAACCCCTTGCCCTACTATTCACCCGTGAAAAACCTACCCCAAATCACCCCTGAGTCTACCTCAAATCTACCTTAAATCACACCTGAATTGCTTTGGTCACTGACCCTTGTCAAACTGCTTCCACAGGAAGTCAATAACGTCTGCTTCCAGGAAGAACCTGTATCCTGATTTTTCAATATGAGGCAGGCCCCCTTTGATCCAGTAGGTGATCATTTGGCTACGCCCTGAGTCTTTTAAGGGCAGGCCTAGCCATTCGCAAAGGCGAACCTCTGAAAGTATCTGATCCAGTCTGTCCGGCTTCCTGCTCATAATCCTCAACCTTCCCTCCTGCTAATGTGGCCACAACCTGGGCCTTATCCATCTTGCCCTTGCTGATAAGTTCTCTGATAAATTCCTGCAACTCTTCCCCTGAAAGCGCCAATAGCCTTTGAAGGCAACTTCCACACAACAGGCAGTCGAGCTCACTGGTGCTTCCGTCTGGGTGGATCTGGGTTTCCTGTCTATAACAAAGGGTGCAGAGCATATTCAGTGTGTCCTTTTAGTCTTTTTAGAATTGGTGCTATGTAACCTAGTTTCACTAACTTATGCCAACTAATAAAAAAGTGACCAGATTCTTGTCTAGTTTCCCTAATTATTCCCTCTGTATTTGTCGTGGGTTTCCTCATCTCATCTTTCTGTCATTGACACATCATGTCACACGGTGGTTTTAACCCATTGAGATAACAGAAGTTATTCGCTAGTTATCTGATACGTAATCAGGGTGTTGCGTGGTAATGTTGCTCAATAAAGGCAAAGACATCCTGCTTCTTGAACCTAACCATAGTCCTGGGTTTTTCCTTCCCCTCGCCCGGACATTCCCATCTCACACAGGGCAATTGACCCCTGGCAGCCATCTTGTAGACCAGTGGCAGGCTGCATCTTAGGAGCTTTTGCACGTCTTTGGGTGTGAGAAGTTCGTTCATCAGGCTATGCTAACCCCCCACCCCCTTTTTCTTTTTGAGAAGGGGTAGGTATATAAGGGGGTACCCCCCTTGAAATACTCATATCCATGCACATTCCAATGTCTGAGATAAAAAGGGCTCGGTAACAAATCTACTCATCAGCCTCCTGCCGGATCTCCTCTAGCCGCTTCTCATGGTACTTACGCGCGATCTCTTCCACTATCCTGCGGGTCTCAGGATCAATGTTGGCAATAGCTATATTTTCCGTGCTCTGGCCTTCCAACAGCCGTCTTTGCTGGAACGCTCTGTCCATTATCGCGGTTGTTTCGATGGCTTTTGTTTTCCCTTCGTCTAGCAACTCATGCAGTCTAGCCCTAGCTTTGGCGCCGATGAGGGTGAGGTCTTCAAGCTCTGTCCGCTTGATCTTTTCCACAAGCTCTTGCACTTGCTTTTTATCTTCTGGGGAAAGCTCTTGCTTGATGTATTTAGCGACTGTATGGTTGCTGATCCCCAGAGCACGGGCAATCCGGTTGTCGGAGTTACCCAATTCATGCAGGGCTTGCATCTTGACGATCTGTGTCTTGGTTGGCGCTGGTCGTTTTCCCATTATAACCTCCAATAAGTTTGCTAAAGCTCGTTACAATAATATAAAATTAGATTAATTAAAGACTTTATTTCTTAAAGGTCTGCTCCCACTTGTCCACAGCGTCCTTAAATGAATCAATATCGTGACCAAGAAAGGCTTCGGTTATCTTCTTTTCGAGCTTCTCTATTAGTTCCCGTGCCTCCTGCCTGTGCCGATCTACCCAGCCGCCATAACGGCAATACCGGTTCAACCTTTCTATGGCCTTGTTGAGGAAGGCATCCATCCACACTTCCTTGTCACTTCCGCTAAGGTGCTTGCAATGCATGCAAATCGGATCAGCCTCATCTAGGTGCCACCTGCAAACATCAGGGTGAACAGGGCGGGGTGGTCGGTAGCCTTCACAATAACGCCTAGACTCGTGAGAAGGCCCAGAATCAATAATCCTGGCCTGGTGCTTGTTCTGGTATTGATCAGGAGTAGAGGTTCTTTTCAGGGCATTCAATATTTCTTGCTTATTAGCCTTCAACCTTGCGATAAGGCCAGGTGTCAACTTAGCAGCCGGCGTTATAGCCACATGGTTATCATCAAAAAGCTGGACAGTGAATCCTTGCTGTTTTAGCTCCTGTAGCAGTTCGATGTCCGTCCCCCTTTCTAAATTACAAAAAGGTTACCCTCTTTAGGCAGGGGGAGGTTGTTTTTTCCCTCCCCGATACCACCTGCACACCTGCACACCCTCTTGCTATCTGTTTGATATTCTTGGCTGTTTAGGTGTGCAGGCGATTTTTGGCCATTTGCATACGTGCACACCTCCCCCAGTTCTTCAGGCACAGGAAAGATCCCCCCTACCTCTGTAGGCAATGGTTCGCCGAGCGTATATTTCTTTTCCTGACCTCTCTTCTGTGGTTCGAGTTCCTTCACAAAACCGCGCCGAATGGCTGTCTTAAGGCGCCGTAAGGCTGCACTGCGGTCAAGGTTCAACTTGTCCTTCACCTGGCTCACTGTCGCATATGGGGGGTCCTCACTTGACGACTCGACTAGTTCGCGAACGACGCTTACCGTCTCCTTAACAGATTCAGGAACTAGGACTTCAACTCCCTCCGCGATTACTTCACCCACCAGATCCAGGACCGCTTCATAATCCCCTAGGGTGGCGACGATTCGGCCCTTCTCATCCCGTTCACGTGTAGCCATGTGAAGTAGGGCGTGGGCTTTTATCAAGCTCAACAATGCTGCAAAGTCTCGCCTGAGCCTGACAGCCACGGGCTTCGTTAGCCGAGCAAGCTCACGAGCATAGGGAATGGTTACGCCTGCCTCCTGGCAATCAAGCCAAACCTGCAAGGCTTGCCACTGCTCGAAGTCCGGCTCCTCTTTTTCTTCAGCAAGGGCTAGAAGGACATTTGCCGTCTGCCTCTTGTCATCGCTCACCGTCAGGGTTAAGAGCCGGGTCTCGTTTTCTGGATGTAGCCACACCGCAGTGGTAGTCATGATAAGGCCGGTAGGGCCTTCTTTCTCGATAAGCCTAGACCGTAAGCCGTCCTTGGTTTTCTCCACAAACTCGTAACGAATTCTCCCTTCACTCAACAGACTCCTGATCAAGTAAGTGGAGAAGTCGCCACTTAAACCTGCTGCCTCGTAAAGTATAAGAAACCTGTGTTCGAGCGGTTCCTCAGTATAAGCTAAATTCCTCTCACTCATCGCTGTAACGTCATGGTACGCCTCTTGAGGGAAGAATCTCAGTACTGTCTCAACAAGGTGAGACTTTCCTGCTGCTGAAGGTCCAGCTACAACAACGCTTACAGGTCGATTAAAACGCCTGGAGGTAAGTGCGAGGTAAAGGATTTTTGCGGCCTTGGTCTCCCCTGCTAAGCCACAGGAGGGCAGAAGATCAGCAAAACGGTCCAGAATATTTTTAGGCTCGCAAGCAAGGCTCTGGCATTTCAGCCAGGCTTCTTTGGCTTGCTCGCTGCGAATCTCTGCTTCTACCTGCGTGAAAGGGCTAGCTTGGTCGAGTGCGTTTTGAAATATCTCCTTAAACTTCTCAGGGTGCTTAATATGAATCTCGGAAGGGTCTTTGAAATCACCAAGCTCAACAATAAAACACTTGTTCTTAACGCTTGACCTAGCAAGCCACTTAAACACAGCCTCACCGCCTTTGTCTGGCTCATGGATAACATAGATACGGCCAAAAGGCTCAAAATGCTGTGCGTCACGATCCTCTCGCCAATTAGTAGCGCCTGGTAACCCCAATGCATTAAACCCGTGGAACCAGAGCGTATGGCAGTCAGATTCACCCTCCACCAGGATCACGCTATCACTCTCGCAATCCAGTCTCCACAACCCGTACAAAAAAGGCTTACTGCCTGTGCGCCACCGGAATCTATTCTTGCCATCAAGTGAAACCCGGTAACGAGTGGCGGATTCATTGCCCTCAATATCAAAATAGGGGATTCTAATAGCCTGGCCAGTATTCAGTTTGACATTAGAAAGACAAAGACCCATGAGAAATTGGACTGGCAGTTTCTTTGCTTTGGCATACGCACTGATTGTGCACGTGTGCAAATCGGTGTTTTCGGCGTGCACACCTAAATTAATTGTATTTTCGGCATGTTGCTTGTGGGATGTGCAGGTGTGCAGGTGGATTCCAGGGGTAAAAGAACACCCCACACCCCTACCATTGAATAAATCCTTCAAACTCAAACCTACTGCACTTGTAATCTGCTTTGCGGTACACCCAGCAAAACACTTGACGAGAATACGCCCATCATCACCCTCTGAGATAGAAAGACTAGCGTGATCATCCTCATGTGCCGGGCATTTAGCCATCCAACCTTTGCCTGTTTTTCGAACACCACTGAGCTGCGACAAAAACTCTTTGATTTTCATTTATCCCTCTCCCATCGCATGAAAGAGGATTCTTCGAGAAATTTTTCTAAGTCACTCAGCCTATAGCGAATAACATGTCCACCAAGCTTCAAGAATCTAGGCCCCTTCAACTTGTGCCTCCAATTCCGTAAAGTATACTTGCTGACTGAAAGGTACTTGGCTGCTTCAGCCTCATGTAAAAGTCTATCCTTTTCCACTTAGGCTCACCTCCGCTAATGTTGTGCTATTTACCCTAGGAGGTGGACATGTCGGTATTCAGAATGGACAGGTGGGGGTATCTAGTCGAAATGACTAAGATAAAAAACATTGAAGGGTTTTTCTTTATAATGTCGAATTGGAGGTTAGTCGATGACTTGCAGGTTTACTTTGTGCTTCTTCGAACTCCTCAAGCACACTTTCTTCGATATCCTTCATGCTCTCTAGTAGGTCTTCTTTTACCCACTCCTTGGTAACATATCCTTTGTCTACTGCGACTTTTAAAGCTTCAGTGAGTCTTTCATTAATCTGGCTTCTCTTTTCATCCGCCTTTGACTTACGGCGGTTTTCAGCTAAGTACTGGATTTCCTGAATAAGCTCCTCTTTTGACATTCCTTGATAACCCCTCATGACCCTTGTTTTGAAGACAGGGGGTTTGAACTTTAAAATAAATGAGTGGTATTCTTCTAATGAGTACCGTTTGTGGATTTTGTAATTTTTAGGGAAGTTGATGTTGTATTCTTTTTGAAAAAATTGGATTAGCTTCTCATTCAACCTATTAAGAGTTTTCCATTTCTTCTCATATTCCCTCTTGTGGCCTTTTGGCAATTCGATGATATGCGGCGGCTTTCGCAACGTGTCAAGCAATAGCCACCAAGTGTTGACACGCTCGTTCTTGAATCCCATAGCAGTGCAATGGTAGGTCTTTGCTGCCCTCCCTGGAGTTCTAATGGTAATTTCAGAATTATTTTCAACTTCTATTTTAAGGCTCTTTATGAATTCATCAGCAGGGGGGCTTTCTTTGCTTTCATAAAGAACCCAAGTAGGGTTCTTTTTTATCCCAGTGGGGAGTTCGTTCTCCTCCTCAGCCATTGAAAAAAAACACCACTCTTTAAGAACCCTCCCATTCGGCTCAAATTCGTAACATCTTTTTAATTCCTTCTCCAAGTTGAAAGGAAGAAAAGCCTCATAGCCTTTTTGGAGATTAATTAGGCTGAGGATGACAGCAAGTCGCTGCTGGGAGTCATTATCCTGGACAGTAAATACAAGTGCGTAGTTGGCGTTTTCATTGTGCCAAGGTAGGTTTTTGATGGGCGTACCTTCCTCGTCTTGGCCGGGATCACACTTATCATATTCGTAAAGTGAAATCCGCCTTACCGAGTAGTCGGCAAGCACCTTCGCTGCCTTGGCCGAGAATTTTTCAAGAGCTTCTAAGTTGAGTTTAGGGAATAGAGATTTTTGGCTGGACATCGTTCGCGCCTCCCGTAGCGCCCCGAAGGGGTCCCGGGGAAAGCCGGTCGGGAATCCGGCCTTGTCGGCCCGCGGAGCCTATCCCCGGAAATCAAGAAAATGTGACAAAATGTGACAACTACTTTTCGTATTGGGTGTTTTTCTTATATTGTTTATACACTTCGGACCTAAGAAAATCAATATGTTATGCGATATCAAGGTGTTATCCGACACCCTTTTGACTCCTTTGGGAGCAGGGTGTCGGAGGTTCAAATCCTCTCGCCCCGACCATTTTTTTGTGTCTCGGGTTAAGAGTGATAATGGTATACGTGCTCAAAGGAGAGACAGGTAAGCGCTACGTTGGTATTACAAACGATCTGAGTCGGCGTCTCAGAGAGCACAAATCGAGAAAGTCCAAGGC
>JALVSJ010000470.1 GCA_027024445.1 Desulfobacterales bacterium | reverse complement strand
TTATGCCCTGCAACACAGGGGACAGGAGAGTGCGGGGATAGTCAGTTCTGATGGAAAGTGCGTCATGGAATACAAGGCAATGGGCCTTGTCCCAGATATTTTTAACGAGCAGATCCTGGACACCCTGCGCGGTGAGATGGCCCTGGGCCACGTCCGGTATTCCACCACAGGATCCTCCCTTCTCATAAACGCGCAGCCCTTCCGGATCCATTACTCGGGCAAGTCCTTTGCCATTGCACACAACGGCAACCTGGTAAATGCCCGACTAATAAGAGAGAAACTGGAGAACGAGGGATCCATATTTCAGACAAGCATGGACACCGAGGTAGTGCTTCACCTGGTTGCAAAGAATATGAAAAAGGGCCTGGAGCAGGCCATGGTTTCCACCATGGAGCAGGTGAAAGGTGCCTATTCCATGGTCATCATGACCGAAGACACTATGGTGGTCGTGAGAGATCCCAATGGCTTCAGACCCCTTTGTCTGGGCACCCTTAATGGTGGATATGTGATTGCCTCGGAGACATGTGCCTTTGACCTGGTAGAGGCTGAATATATGAGGGAGGTTCAGCCCGGCGAGATCCTTATCATAGACAAGAACGGGCTCAGAAGCATATACCCTGAGATCAAGGCGCGAAAGAGCCACTGCATATTTGAACTGATATATTTTGCCAGGCCTGACAGTGACGTGTTCGGGCAGAATGTTTACCTGTTCCGTAAGAAACAAGGAGAGTTGCTGGCTGAGGAATTTCCCCTTGATGTGGATCTGGTAATGCCTTTCCCTGACTCAGGTAATTACGCTGCCATAGGTTATACCCAGTCCTCCAGGATACCCTTTGAGATGGGAGTAATCAGAAACCACTATGTGGGAAGGACTTTTATTCAACCCTCCCAGAGCATGAGGGACTTCGGCGTCAAGGTGAAGCTGAATCCGGTGAAAGAGCTGCTCAAGGATAAGCGTGTTCTGATAATAGAAGACTCCATCATCAGGGGCACTACAGCCAGAACAAGGGTGAAAACCCTGCGGCGGGTGGGGGCAAGGGAAGTGCACATGCTGGTGAGTTGCCCCCCGCACCGATTCCCATGCCACTATGGTATTGACTTTTCCAGCAGGGGGGAATTGATAGCTGCCCGCAAGTCCGTACCCGAAATACGGGAATTCCTGGGGCTGGACAGCCTCGGGTACCTCTCCATTGATAATCTGGTTAAGGCCACCCACATACCCCGCAACGAATTGTGTCTCGCCTGTTTTGATGGGCAGTATCCTGTTCCTATTGATTTTGGGTTCACCAAGTATTGCCTCGAATAAGCCAGGGAATGGTTGGAATAATGGAATGTTGGAATGATGGAAGAATGGGGTGGAAGGCATGAGGGAGTGCGGGTGAGGCTAGAAATAGACCCCCTGTATTCCACTATTCCATCATTCCGGTATTCCGATTACCTGCGCCCAAAATGTTTGTCTTGTTTGTCTCATACCCTCACTGCTTTATGGACTCCGCTAGAATATCAGCCTCCTTGTACAAAATTTCCTACAATTTTGTAGCATAATATGATATGGCTGCGAGATACTATGTATAGGGTATAAGATGTAGGGTACAAGGTTTGAGGTGTAAGATCTTTTCCACCCTACACCCTATACCCCATATCTTAAACCTATGACTACTAAAAGCAACAAGGATGCATCTGGAGCAGGCTTAACAGGCAGGTCAGGGCCAAGGCCCGACGAAATCGCCTGTCTGTATGAGATCACAAAGGCCATTCATTCCACCCTTGACCTCCGTCGTGCCCTGTACAAGGTCCTTGACCTCCTTTCAGAGATGCTGGGAATGAAAAGGGGTTCAATAACTCTGCTGGATCCTGACACCTCTGAGATACATGTGGAAGTAGCTCATGGTCTGTCTCACTCAGCCCGCAGTAGAGGCCGCTACAAACTGGGCGAGGGGGTCACGGGTAAAGTCACCGAGTCCGGCAGACCCATGGTTGTGCCCAAAATCGATGAAGATCCACTGTTTCTGGATAGAACCGGGGCCAGGAGGAGAATAGACAAGTCCAAGATCTCTTTTATCTGTGTGCCAATTAAAGAGGGAAACAGAATAATTGGAACTCTGAGTGCTGATCGCGTTTTTAAGGGCGAAGAGCCCTTGGAGGAAGATGTAAGGCTTTTGACCATTATCAGCAGTCTTATCGCACAGAAAGTGGCATTGCTGGAAAAAATCAATAGAGAGAAGAACAGGCTCAGGGAGGAAAACATCAGGCTCAGACGGGAGCTGAACCGCAAATACAGTTTCAGTAACATCGTGGGAAAGAGCCGTAAAATGCAGGAAGTATTTCACCTCATTTCCCAGGTGGCAAAAAGCAATGCGAACGTGCTCCTGTTGGGAGAAAGTGGTACGGGCAAGGAGCTGGTTGCCAATGCTATCCATTACAATAGCCTCAGGTTCCGCAAACCGCTGGTAAAGGTAAATTGTGCAGCACTTCCTGCTAATCTGGTGGAGGCCGAGTTGTTCGGTTATGAAAGGGGGGCTTTTACTGGCGCCACACGGTCCAAAGAGGGTAAATTCGAACTGGCAAATGGCGGCACTGTTTTTCTGGATGAAATAGGATCCCTAGCGCTGGATGCTCAGGGAAAACTTCTTCGAGTGCTTCAGGAAAAAGAAGTGGAGAGGTTGGGTGGCACCAGAACCAGAAAAGTGAATATTCGCCTGATCGCGGCATCCAACAAGGACCTGGCTCTAGAGGTAGAAAAAGGTAATTTCAGGGAAGATCTATTTTATAGGCTGAATGTTTACCCCATTTACCTCCCCCCGCTGAGAGAAAGAGAGGCCGACATACTGCTGCTTGCAGATTATTTTCTGGAAAAATATGCCAAGGAATATGGAAAAGATATCAGAAGAATTTCAACTCCGGCTATTGATGCCCTTATGCAGTATCATTGGCCGGGCAATGTGAGGGAGTTAGAGAACTGCATGGAAAGGGCCGTGCTGCTGTGCGAGGAGCAGGTGATCCATACTTATCATTTGCCTCCCACCTTGCAGACAGCAAGAGATACTGACACGGTCCAGTCTCAGTCCCTCAAAGAGGCAGTAGAGCGCTTTGAAATGGATTTGATAATAGACGCGCTCAAGAATACCCGGGGCAACATGAGGCAGGCTGCGAAGGCCCTTCGAACCACAGAGCGGATTTTTGGCTACAAGGTAAGAAAGTACAACATTAACCCAAAGCAATATCG
>JALVSJ010000469.1 GCA_027024445.1 Desulfobacterales bacterium | reverse complement strand
GCCCAAACGTAAGGGCAGAAAGAAGAAGCGTAAATCCAAGAAAGCGAAGACTCCTCCAACTACCGAGAAGAAGGTAACAAAACCACAAAATGACAAAGCTGGCGCTAAACCTGCTATACCAAAAGATGATACCGTTAAAGTATCTGCAAAAGAAATCAAGGCTAAAACAAAACGACCACCGCAAAAACAAATATACAAGGAGGCCAGGAAAGAGCAGTTAAGACGATCAGGTAAGCTGATAGACCTCAAACGCTCCTATCTCAAGTGGCAGGTAGATTGCCTCCTCAACCATCCTGCCAGGCGCAAGGTTATCCACAAAGGGAGGCGCCTGGGCCTTACACGAGGCATGGCACAAAAGCTCGTGGACATGATGCTCAAGGGCAAGATTGAGTCTGCACTTTGGGGCGATACCGTTGCAAGCAACATTGACAGGTATGTTCAGCGTTATTTCATGCCACTCCTTAAACAACTTCCGGCCTATCTCTGGCAGTGGAAAAAGCAAGAGCGCCTCATGACTATCAGGGATGCCTACATTGACTTCCGCTCCGCTGACAGGCCAGAAAACTGGGAAGGATTTGGTTACGACCTCACCTTCCTCAACGAGGCAGGGATTATCCTCAAGGACAAGTACCTGTGGGATAATGCCGTCCGCCCTATGCTCTTGGACAACCCTAATTCCGAGGTCATCATCGGCGGGACCCCAAAAGGTAAGCAGTATAAGGGCGAGCCTCACAAGTTTTACGAGCTTTCTGAAAAGGCTAAGTGGTACCAGGATAAGTACGGAGAGGCAAGCGCCTGGGCAGACTTCCAGTTTTCGACATTTGACAATCCCCTCCTCCGCAAGGAGGACATTGAGGAGATGATCGAGGAGCTACCCGAGCTTGTCGTCCGCCAGGAGATTTACGGGGAGTTTGTTGATATTGACGAGGCCGTCTTGATTGATTGGTGGATCGCTTACGAGGCTCAAAAGAGGGAAATTCCCCTGGAGGCATACCGTAACGAGCCCAAAATTTGCGGTATCGACATCGGCTGGGGTGTCGATCCGTCTGCAATGGCGCTTATCCAGGGATTCCACTGCGAGCCTATCGTTGAGATTCCACCGATGAGGGATGATACCCTCATGGCTGGGCGCATTGCCAGGCAACTGGAGCGCTGGAGTCCTGATTTCATCTTCATGGATTTCGGCTTCGCAACCGGTATCCTGTCTATCCTACAGCAGCTCGGCTGGAACATAGTCGCCGTCCACTTTGGGCAACAGGCCGATGAGCCTGACAAATACGCTAACAAGCGGGCAGAGATGTATGACAGGCTCCGTAGGTGGCTTGTGGCGGGTGGTACGCTCCCCAAGGACGACAAAAAGGTAATCGCCGAGATATGTGCCGTAGGTCTCCAGGAGGATGCTAAGGGGCGCCTGCTCTTGGAGAAGAAAAAGCAGATACAGGAGAGGTTAGGCAGGTCTCCGAACAGGGGTGATGCCCTAGCGCTGACACAAGCATTCCCCGTTCATCGTACTATCCAGGCCAGGGCGCTCACGATGGAGCAAAAAGACTGGCTGGAGATAACAGGACAGGATGAGCTTATAGACGAATACGGTCGTCTTGTCGTCGATGGGGCTGTTAATGTTGACTTCATATAATAGACACAGGAGGTTTCATTGAGAGATGATTTACACGC
This sequence comes from Desulfobacterales bacterium, assembly GCA_027024445.1. Taxonomy (GTDB): domain Bacteria; phylum Desulfobacterota; class DSM-4660; order Desulfatiglandales; family Desulfatiglandaceae; genus B111-G9. The sequence goes on along the minus strand of JALVSJ010000469.1, from coordinate 8,010 downwards.
ATGATTTGGTAACCTTGGCCTTGGTAGTTATGGGCGCTTTTGCCCTGGGCGGTCTCTTTTCCCTGTTCGCCTGCTTGCTTGGAGGCTGGTTAGTGTTCAGGACTAAGCGGGAGGGACATGAGAGCTTATTCTCCTCGTTTGGAGGCAAGCAGGAAGAGGATCAGCCCGTGAACGTGGACCCTTTGGGAGGTACGTTTTTTGACGATGTGCTTTCTCCGTCACCTCATGGAGGCAGTACAGAGGATGATGAAGACATCGACATGGGAGAAAAAATACAGCATGATGCAACTACAAGGTTTTTGCACCAAATGGCCGCTGACAGGGCCAGGGCGGAAATGACCAACGTACAACAGGAAGGAGTTTAAAACACTATGGGTAAAGGTACAGAGAGAGCCAGGAAGAAACTGTTCGATAAGGGAGTGGATGTCAGGCCCGAGAAGTGTCCTTTTTGTGGTGACAAGAAGTTTACCCGAGACGGTAAGGTCAGGCTTATAACGAGATGGCGCTGTAAGGTCTGCGGTCACGGGTGGATTGAGCCAGCCAACAGGATTGAGGCGAATCTTTGGGCTAAGGCCAAGGATTTACGCCAGAGGCAGGCCAAAAGACTCAGGGAATACCGCAAGGAACAAGTAGATGAAGCACAAGCCGAGGCAGGCGATGAGATTATCTTGCCAGGCAATGACCAGGCAGCACCTCCTGTGGGCGATAATCTTATTGAGCAGGGCGAGGCGTTCCTTAGTGACATGAATAAGCAAGAAGAAGAGGATGATGAGCCTGAATGTGAGGGAGGGGGCCGAGGTTATTATGTCCGATGCCCTTCCTGCCGAGGTATTTTCCACGAAACCACCGAGAAGTATGACCCGTCTAAGCCTGTCAACGGCGCAATGCTCAGGCTGATAGAGCCTTATAGGACACAGCTTAACTGGTATTCGTTCCCTGAAAACGACTCTATTTCGTATGCCTGTTGCGAGTGTCCTGATTGCGGGAGCCAGTATTGTAGTGCCGATGGCAAGCTTATAGATGTGATTCCTAAGAGTGAGGTAGATGGCAATGGCCGACAAGATCAATGAGTATTCTACTGGATCAACCCTAAGTAATGTGAGCCCTGATTGGGACAAATGGAGCCTCAACAACCTTCCTCCGCCTGGGCACAGGGATGTAGGGCCGTATTTTTTCCGCCTGTTTCGTAATGCAGTGAGGGAGCGTGACCGCCTCCAGATGCCTGCGAGGTGGCGATCTGGTTACCAGGCTTTCAGGGGAGACCTTTGGGGACAGCTTACAGGCATGACCAGGGGATACAGGACCCGACACAGGGCCTTTATAAACATCCTTGCAGCCAACATCCACAGGACAGTGGCCAATATAACGGCGCAACAACCAGTGGCCGAGGTCATTGATATGGACGGATTCGAGGACGGCGCAGACATTCTGATGACAAATGTCATTAAGAATTGGTGGAATGAGTCTGAGCAGCAGGTCAATCTCATGGATTCGGTTTACAACATGGAGATTTACGGGACTACCGTGGAAAAAGGCGTCTTTGACGTTGAGCGCCTGGAGCCTGATACGGTAGTTCTAGACCCTTTCAGCTTTTTCCCTGCTCCAGGAGTGTGGGAGACGCTGGAGGATGCGCCTTATCTATGCCATGCCTATCCCTTGGATGTAGAGCAAGTCGAAGCTCTTTATGATGTCGAGGGAGTTAATGCGAGCGATTCATATTCCCTCCTGGGTAAGGAAAGGGAAGAGATGCGCCCCGTTCCGTCGGCAGCGGGGATCCACGGTTCCAATTTCCCTGGAAACTATGCTTCCGAAACAAGACATACGCCTGATGACGTGACAGATATCTCCGAGGGCAAGGCACTGGTCATTGAGATATGGGTGCGTGATCCCGCAAAGGAAGAAATTGAGGTCATGGGGCCTGATGGCGAACCCATTGTTATTGAGCGGGACAAGTACCCTGGGAAGATAAGGGTGGTCACAATCACTAACAATGGAGATTTGGTCCTTGACGATAAGCCTAATCCTAACGTCAACCATGCGATTGACCGCAGCTTGGCCGAAAACACCTATCTTTGCAATCACTATCCATTTGCCCTCGCAACATCATACAGGGACACAACCTGTACATGGGGATTCTCCATGTACGAGCAGACAGCGGACATCCTCAAGGTGTTTAACGAGTTACTCGCAAGGCTTACGGCCTACGCTAATCTGTCACTGCTACCACCGCTGATACTCCCCAAGGATTGTGGTGTTACAAGGGCGCACGTTAACAATAAGCCAGGGCTGATTCTTTTCCCTTCAACTACTGCAGCGTCTCAGGGGATTAGGTATTTACAGGTGCCTAATCCGCCGGGCTTCTTGTTCAACTTGATTCAGGCATACAAGGATTTCTTTGATCTTGTGAGTCAGATTGAGGACGTGGACAGGGGGAGGCCCCCTAGCCAGGTTACTGCTGCAAGTGCAATTCTTGCACTTCAAGAGCGCAGCGCCGTTATGATGAGGCAAAAGATTCGCTCTATTGATAAGCTTGTGAGGATGAGAGGGCGTTGGGCCGTCTCTTTCTATCAAAACTTTGGCGTGGATAAGCAGACAGTGGATGTTGATGGGACCCCTGTTGAGTTTATGGGGATCAGCCTGATTCATCGTAAGTTCAAGTTTCTCGTAGAGTCAGGCTCTACAGTGGGTAAGACAACGCTTCAAAAACAGGAGCAGGCCGTTCAGCTTTACAAGCTCGGAGCGATTGACAGGGAGGCTTTACTTGAAACGCTCAATTTCCCAGGCTGGAAGCAGATAGTAGAGCGCCTTGGAGAAAAGGGCCTTGAGGCGGCCCTGCAGATATTGATACAGGCAGGCTTGCCAGAGGAAGCAGCCGCACAGCTTTACCAATATCTCTCGCAACCACAGGGAGGGCCTGGGAATAAACCGCAAAATAAACAAGGGGCCGAGGGAGAGGAGAGGCTTACAGCAGAGCCTAAAGTGCCTCCTCCCAAAGGTTATCAAGGACAAGTACCGCCGGAGGTGATGTAGAATATGCCATTGTATAGCTATACCTGCACAGTCTGTGGCCATGAGTTTGACAAGATCAGGCCACTGAAAGAATACGACAAGAAAACGTCATGTCCGAGTTGTGGCACTTTGGCAAAGAGAGTAATCACACTTGGACATGGCGGTATTCATCGGGATGAAGCGCCTTGGATCAACGATGGACTGAGGATGGCCTTACAGGACCCCTCAGAAAAGCCCATAGAGACAAGGACAGACCTTAATAGGTGGCTGAAGGCTCATCCAAACATAGAGCCTGTAGGCTAAAAAACAAAAAAAGGAGGATTCACAGAATGGACGAAGATGAGAATGTTGACCTTAAAGAGGCATTGGCTAAAAGGCAGGAGTATGAACAGCGTATTCGGCAGATTGCCGATATGCACGGACGGCACCTTTACGACCAGGTGATTTTACCTTGGCTTGTCGGGATGATCGAACAGCCTGATGCCAACTTGGAGTTAACCCTTAAATCCAGAGATGGCCGTGTTGTGTCCTTTATAAGTTCTGCACAGGTTGACCTAAAGACCGAGCAAGTAAAGGCCAAGGATAAAGATGAAGGTGAAGGGAAGTAGTTGTAACCCTTGACATTTTTAGAAATTATTGATTAACACAAAAATATGAAGCCGGATAACCTACGATAGGCCCGGCAGGAGGTAAAGCAATGAATAAACCCACAAAAGATGCGATTCCAGCAGGTAGTGTGCCCCCCGAAGACTTGAATACGGGACAAGGCAACACAGGTGAAGGTGCTGGAGAAGGCGGGAAAACTCCTGACCAGAAAGCGAAAGGTCAGGAAGGTGCTGCAGGTAAGTTTGAGGGCAAGGCTCCAGAGGAAATCATGGGAGCCTACAAGGAGCTTGAGAAAAAGTTGGGTGCCCAGGGCAATGAGCTAGGGCTGTTAAGACAGCAAAATCAGCAGCTTTTGGAGCTATTAGCCCAGCAGAAGCAGGGTGGCGCAGAAGGTGGAGGTCAGCAAGGAAGCCAGGAAGCCACACCACCCCTTGAAGAACGCTTGAGCGAAATTGCCCGCAAGGTAGAAGACGGCGAGATGGATATGGCCGAGGCTATGGCGGAACAAGCCAAGCTTATCAGAGAGGCCACCTTGACCGAGGCAGCACAAATCATTGAACAGCGTGAGGCTGAAAGGAAGGCCGAGGAGGCCATTGCCGAATTTCAGCGGCAAAATCCAGACTTCCTCGAACTGAAACAGTCAGGTGTTCTTGAGGAGATCAAGCAGCAGTCGCCAATAGAACACGATGATTTTTCCGCCTATTGGCATTACAAGGCGCTCCAGGCACAAAAGCTTGCCGAGGAAGCAGCCAAGGAAGGGTTTAAAGAAGGCATTGACCAGAAGGCAAAGGTAGTTGAGGGGATGAAGCCTGCCGGAACGGTTCTCAAGGGGCCGGGAACGGAGATGAAGAATCCCCCTCCCAACAGGAAATATACGGATGAAGAGCGCAGACAAGCTATGCTTGAAACGCTCAAAAACATAAGAAACCAAGCAACGTAAGGAGTAACAAACAATGGCACTAGAACTCACAGAATTAGAAGCCGTCACTCAATCGTATTTTGAGAGACAGTCTTCGGACATATACTTCAAATCAAACGTCCTGCTTTTCAAACTTCTTTCAAAAGGGAAAACCATCCCTGGAGGAAAGAATATAGAGCAGGTCCTTGAGTATGCAGCCTCCAACGCAGGAGCATACGGTCCTACTTCAAGGCTACCTCTGGATAAGAAGGAAGTCTTTAATTCGGCTTTCTTCCCTTGGGCAGGTTACTACTCTCAGATCACTATTGACCTTGAGGACCAGCGCTCCAATTCAGGGGAGTACGCAATCATAAATCTGGTGGATGGCAAGCTCAAGAATGCCCAGAAATCTATCAGGACCCAGATGGGTAGCGAAATCTATCAAGCCAGGGCTGATAACAAAGACCCCCAGGGTAAGCCTGTAGGCTTTTCTGGTTTGGCTGACCTATTTAACACATCAAGCACGTTCAGGTATGGCAATATTGCCCCAGCAGATATGCCTGCTTGGTCTGCACAGGTCATAACGACGAATGAGAACATCTCGTTCAAAGTGATGCAGCAAATAAGGGCAAAGGCATCCGTTGACGACAACATGGAAGGAAAGCCAAACCTGTATATCACAACACAGGAAATCAAGGATGGATTTGAAGCCAGCCTCCAGCAGCAGGCCAGGTATTCCGATGCCAAGCTGGTAAGTGCTGGTTTTGACAACATTCTCTTTGGAGGTATGCCCGTAGTTGCCGACAACAAGCAGGCTGATGGTACAATGGATGCGCTGAATCTCAGGTTCTTGGACATCCTGACGCACTCAAAGTACAATTTCACTAGGCCGAAGTGGGGAACCCCTATTGACATGCCTGATACAGCTGTAGGTTTCATCAGGTGGTCTGGTCAGCTGGTATGCAAGAACAGGGCGGCACACTGCAGGCATACCAATTTGACTGTTGCATAAAAAGGACGGTAATGGGTAGCGTCTCTCGTGTATCTCCTTCTTCCTAAACCGGAGGCCTCATTAACGTGGGGCCTCCAACTTTCAACAAAAAACGAGGAGTAAAGAAAATGGATATGAATTTCAGCTTAGAATGTGCTTCGGGGACAAATGTTTTTTATCTTCCTGTCCCCCGCAAATGTTTAGTCAGGGAAGCAAGATATACCGCCAATGCCAATCCTGGTGCAAACGAGGTAGGTATCAGGATCGGCTCAACTGTCATAGTTGACGGAACCGACTCCAACAACGATCTCTCTTCAACACCAGGGGAGGTGACGCAGGCCACGCTTACAGATGATGCGCCATCAACGGCTGCGGACCCTGATACGCCTCTTCGTGTATCGGTAGAGGTGGCGAATGCCTGTAAAGTGGGGATATGTATTCTGGTTGATGAGTTCGTGGTCAAATGAACTTTGGCGAAATGAAAAATGAGGTCCTGGATATAGTCCAGGACCCCAGCATAACAGCGACTAATGTAGGGCCTCTGCTTAACAGGGCCCTTTTTCTTGTCGCTACCGGGATTGATTTGCCGAATTTAATTACGGAGGGGAGCCTTACTACCGTTACGAATGACAGCAAGGTGGCCCTGCCAAGTGATTTCCATAAGAAAATGTTCCATGTCGCCATAACTGAAAGTGGCTATGAGAGGGAGATAAAATCACTCAACGACAAGCAATCGTACAAGGCGCTTTTGCGTCATTATCCAGGAATGAACCGAACTGGCGAGATCAGGTATTTTGGAATCCAGGGGACCAAGTATTTTCATTACCAACCTATCCCCTCTGAGGCGACGAACCTTGAGATTCACTACTACAAAACGCCTGACACGATGATTAATGACAATGACGAACCCGATGGGTTGCCTGCTATTGATGCTTGTCAGTACATTTTGGTTCATTACGCTGCTTGGCAATTGTTTGAAAAGATCGAAGACGGGATAGAGGGACAAAAGGTTAATACGGCCTACCACAAGGGCCAGTTTTTGGAGTGCATGAGCATAATTAAGGATTTTGTGGGGGAAGATGACGTTCCGTTCAATTTGCCAGATGAGTCTCTTGATTGGATACCGTAAATGTCGGCACAAGTAAATATTTTCAAGGCAAGCACAGGGTTTAACAACAAGGTTGTTAAGGAGCGCCTTACCTTTGACCCTCAAGCCGGAGTGGCGGCCCTCGAAGATTGTAATAATGTCTTGATCGACAGAACGGGAAGCATCGTCACCAGACGGGGATATAAAAGGGTGGCGGAGGGACATTTTCATTCTTTTTATCCTGCGAATGGTCTGGATAATTCCTTTTATGCTGTTATGGACTCTTCTCTTGTGAGGGTATCCTCGAAAAACGATGGAGAGGTAGAAATTATAAACATCAGGAAGGGTCTGACGCTCGACGCTAAAATGGATTATTGCACTTTGGGCAATAAGGTTTTTTATGCGAATGGGTTTGAATATGGGGTGCTGATAGCCGGGGAAGATTATCTTTGGCCTAAAAATAAATGGCCCGGACCTGATTCTACTGCTTCATTCGAACCCACCCCCCCTGGCGAGCACTTAGAAAAGCTTTCGGGAAGAATTTTGCTCTCACGTGGGAACCTTCTATTTTACACAGAATACGGTCTCCCAGGCTTGGTTGACATGGCTCGCAATGTAGTACGTTTTCCCTCTAATATCCAATTACTCGCATCTCCTGGTGGTGGAGGCGTTTTTGTCTCGGATGAATCCAAAATATATTTTTTGGCAGGGCAAAATCCACGAGAATGGCAAATGTCAGTTGTCACGGAGTATCCAGCCCTAAACGGTGGGAGGTACCCCCGGTTGTTGCCAGCTTCGCTTTTTGGGTTGGAATCTGATTCTTTATGTGTCCTTGTAGCTACAAGCAGGGGGCCGTGTATTGGCTTCCCTGATGGTTCTTTTTTTAACTTAATAGACAAGCAGGTAGATGTTCACGATTCTACCTGTGATAATGGCACAATCATCATTGTTGATGATTCTTTAATTTTACAATCAGGAGGTTACTAAACAATGGCGTGGAAACTTTCGACAGCACTTCAAAAGCAAATTCTTGCAAGACAAACAACCATAGCCACCAAACTTTTGTGCCAAACAACAATTTCTTTTGGCGATGGCGATGGTACGGGAGGACGTGATACCATAAACGACTCCAACAATGGCCTGGATATTTTCAAGGTGGATGATTTTGTTCTCATCCTTGGTGGCACAAACAACAACATTATGGCCAGGGTTTTGTCTTCGTCAGCTGGCAAGCTAGAGGTTCCAGCAGACACCTTAAGTGCCGAATCGGCAGGTAATAGCAGGTCAATAGTTACACTGAAGGGTGGCTCTATTGAAGAAATTTTCCGCAATGGATGTATTGATATTTATTCTGGTTCAAGGCCTTCGACCGCCGATGATGCAGAAACGGGAACACTGCTTTTACACATCACACTCAAT
>JALVSJ010000468.1 GCA_027024445.1 Desulfobacterales bacterium | reverse complement strand
CCATTGTTAATGACTTGAAAATGGAGATGAGACGCAAGGGGGAGGATATTATTGACCTGGGAATGGGAAACCCTGACATCCCCACTCCAAAGCACATCGTGGACAAGTTGGTGGAGGCTGCACAAAAAGGACACAACCATCGTTATTCAGCTTCCAAAGGAATTACAAAATTACGCCACGCCATTTCGAACTGGTACAAACGCCGATTCGACGTTGATATCGATCCAGAAGAAGAGGCCATTGTGACCATAGGGGCCAAGGAGGGGCTGTCCCACCTGGTCCTGGCAGTGATCAGCCCTGGTGATGTAGTTTTTGCTCCCAATCCTACATATCCAATTCATCCCTACTCGGTGATCATAGCAGGCGGGGATTTGCGGAGCATACCAATTGGCCCGGGAAGGGATTTTTTTGAGGATCTCCTGACTGCCACGAAACAAACCTGGCCAAATCCGAAAATGCTCATAATATCTTATCCCCACAATCCCACAACGGCAGTGGTAGATTTGGAATTCTTCAAGAAGATAGTGGACTTTTGCAAGGAACACAAGATCATGGTTGTTCATGACTTTGCTTATGCTGATTTGGTGTTTGACGGGTATAAGCCGCCCAGCTTTCTACAAGTGCCAGGAGCAAAGGACATAGGGGTAGAGTTGTTCAGCCTGTCAAAGAGCTACTCTATGCCCGGGTGGAGAGTAGGCTTTTGTGTGGGGAACCGGGACCTGATAGCTGCCCTGAGACGGATCAAGAGTTACCTGGACTATGGGGTATTTCAGCCCATTCAAATTGCCTCTATAATAGCCCTTAACGGTCCGTATGATTGTGTAGAAGAGATCGTAGGCATTTATAAAGAGAGGCGAGATGTGCTGGTGGATGGCTTAAATAGGATAGGGTGGAAGGTGGAAAAGCCAAAAGCTACCATGTTTGTTTGGGCAAGGATTCCTGAACACTACCAGAAGATGGGGTCCATAGAATTTTCAAAAATGTTGCTGGAGAAGGCGAAGGTGGCGGTATCGCCGGGAATCGGATTTGGGCAATACGGGGATGACCATGTGAGATTTGCGCTAGTGGAAAATCCGCACCGAATCCGCCAGGCGATACGTGGTATCAAGAAGATAATGTGAGGGTGTTAATGGAGAAAGTGGAAGTTGGAATTATCGGTTTTGGCACTGTAGGAGCAGGTACCTATGAGGTCCTGAAAAAGAATGCTGATGTGATTCGCTCAAGGGTTGGGGCGGATGTGATGGTGAAGAAAATAGCGGACCTGGACCTTGACTCTGACAGGGGGGTGGAGATTGACAGGAGCATCCTAACCACAAAGGCCTCAGAGATCATAGATGACCCTGACATACAAGTAGTTGTTGAACTCATTGGTGGGCTGGGGCATGCCAAGGATTATATTCTCGCTGCAATGGACAAGGGCAAACATGTGGTCACCGCCAACAAGGCACTTCTTGCCGAACATGGTCACGAACTCTACACCAAGGCCAAGGAATGTGGCGTGAGTCTGGAGTTTGAGGCCAGCGTGGGAGGAGGTATTCCCATAATAGGGGCCATGAAGGGAGGGCTTTCTGCCAACCGTTTCAAGAATATAATGGGGATATTGAATGGCACTTCAAACTATATCCTGACCAAAATGAATAAATACTACTGGCCATATGAGAAGGTGGTGAAGGAGGCTGTTGATCTGGGATATGCCGAAGATCCTCCTACCCTTGACGTTGATGGCACCGATGCAGCCCATAAACTGGCGATACTGATCTCCCTTGCCTACGGTGGGCCTGTAGCGTTCAAAGATATTTACAGAGAAGGAATTACCTCTCTTACCCCGGACGATATTCGATTTGCACAGGAATTCGGGTATTGTGTAAAGCTCCTTGCCCTTGCAAGAGATCGTGGGGACGCCGTGGAGGCCAGGGTTCATCCGGTAATGATCCCCACTGATCACATATTGGCCAATGTAAATTGGGCCTATAACGCCATCTATGTGGAAGGAGATTTTGTGGGGCCGAATCTGTACTACGGGCTGGGGGCGGGCCGCAGGCCAACTGGAAGTGCAGTGGCCGCTGATATTATTGAGCTTTCAAGAAGAATAGTGAGAGGAGAAAAAGGCCCCTTGCCCCCTCTTGCGCATTATGGAAAAGGCGAAAAGAAGATAACCATAAAGCCCATGGATTCTCTGACCATGTCATATTACTTCCGCTTTTCCGCTGTTGACAGGCCCGGGGTGCTTTCGAAAATATCAGGAGTCCTGGGCGAACATGATATAAGCATAACATCAGTTATTCAGAAGGGAAGGGAAGTCAATGGTCCGGTACCAGTAGTAATGCTGACCCATGAGGCGCTAGAGAAGAATGTAAAAAAGGCAATCTCGGTTATCGATAAGTTAGATGTAGTTACAGACAGGACGATCATAATAAGAGTGGAACGGGGGATGTAAGGAATATCAGGATGCCGAGAAGTGATACGAAATATATACTTTTAGTTGGTGATGGTATGGGGGACTATCCCTTAGAGGAGCTTGGAGGCAAGACACCCCTTGAGGTTGCCGATACTCCTAATATGGATAAGATAGCAGGGGCTTGCATTGGCCTTGTGAAGACCATCCCTGAAGGGATGTCCCCCGGAAGCGATGTGGCCAATCTTTCCCTGTTGGGTTATGACCCTAGGAAACATCACACAGGCCGCGCACCGTTGGAGGCAGCCAGTATGGGCGTGGCACTGGGGGATGAAGATGTGGCATTTCGCATGAATCTGGTCTGCCTCGATCATAAATCCTCCGATGAAATCATTATGCTGAGTCACAGTTCGGGAGATATTTCCACAGAAGAGGGCAGAGCAATCGTTGCCACTATCAAGAAACAACTTGAGAACAATGGTATTCGCATTTATCCGGGAGTAGCCTACCGTCACCTTCTGGTGTGGAATAGAGGCCCCTTACACGCTCAGACTATACCCCCCCATGATGTGCTTGGTAAGAACATGGCAGATTACTTGAGTAGTTCAAATGAAAATCCGATCCAAGATATGATAAGGCGCTCCTGGGAAATACTAGGCCATCACCCTGTAAATGTTGCCAGGAGAAAAAGGGGCCTGCTGGAGGCCACCTCGGTATGGCCCTGGGGCCAGGGAAAGCCGCCAAGCCTTCCGCCCTTCAAGAGCCGATTTGGACTGGAAGGTGGCGTTATTTCCGCCGTAGACCTCTTGAAGGGGATAGGAATTAGTGCCAGGCT
>JALVSJ010000467.1 GCA_027024445.1 Desulfobacterales bacterium | reverse complement strand
GCGATGATGACCTCCGCGTCCATCACCAACAGCACTGGCGCATTGTCAGCGGAAGGGGCAGCATTACAGAGATTGCCGACCACAGTTCCCATGTTACGAATTTGGACATTGGCGGTGACACTTGCGGCATAAGCAACAGCAGGAAAGTACTTCTTGACTTGTTGATGAGATGCCACATCACCCAACAGGGCCGTAGCCCCAATAGTAAGGCCATTGTTTCGTTCTACTCTAATAACATCCAGCCCCGGTATGTTCTTAAGTCCGATTACAGTAGTAGCCCGAGTCGCTCTGCGTTTTAGTTTGATCAGCAAATCGGTGCCGCCCGCCATAACCCTGGCCTCAGGGCCTTTATCCTTTAATAGCTGGCAGGCCTGTTCTAGGGTGTCAGGTGCTAGGTATTCGAATCTTGGCAGAGGCATGGTACGCTCCTTTACTCTTGTAATTGTTCAGCGGCTGCTGCTATGGCCTCAACGATCTTGTTATATCCAGTACACCTGCACAGGTTGCCGGAAAGCGCCTCTCTAATCTCCATTTCTGTAGGACGAGGATTGTTCTTTAATAGGTAGAAAGCGGAAAGCTCCATTCCCGGCGTACAGAAACCACACTGAATAGCGCCTTTTTCTATGAATGCCTTCTGGATGGGGTGAAGTTCCTCGCCAGAGGGCGCGAGACCCTCAATGGTAGTGACCTCTTTTCCGTCTACCTCCACGGCCAGGGTGAGGCAGGAGCTTACAGTTCGGCCGTCAACCAGAACCGTACATGCACCGCAGTCCCCAGTTCCACACCCAAGTTTGGTGCCTGTCAGGTTTAGATCATTTCTGAGAACTTCGTTCAGTGTACGCCATGGATCAACTGCCAGGCGATAAATATCCCCATTTACCGTCATAGTTATTTCCTTTTTCATAACTCCGTGGTCCTCCTTGCCAATCCTTGCTCTAAGCCCTTGAGGGTAAGGGCACAGCTTTCCTCAAAATGGGATTTTCTGCCCATGGCCTTTTTGCTGTGCTCAAGATGAACAATTCCCAAGAAACTTGTCCAGATTACCTCAGCTAGGCTCCTGGGGTCTTCTGCTACAAGATAACCTAATTGGATACCTTTTTGTACGACCTTACAAAGGGTTTTATAATTTGCCGAGCCTTTGACTGCAAGCAGGTTACGTAACTCTGGTGAGAGGTTGCGGATCATTTCACCCTGATGAAAATAAAGGCTTGCACTGAAAGCCACGGGATCGCTTTCATAAAACTTGATGAAAATGGCCCAAAGCTGGCCGAGAAAGTCTTTGCTATCCGGGTCAAGAGAAGCTCCAAATTCCTCGAGTAACTGTCCGAAATAGGAAAGAAAATCGAGGATAGCATAAGTAAATATTTCATCCTTAGTTTTAAAGTACAGGTAAAGGGTTGCTCGGCTCAATTCAGCTACTTCAGCTATTTTTTCCATTGTGGTGGCATGGTAACCTTCGGCTTCGTATACCTTGAGGGCAGCGTCCAGGATCAGCTTTCTCCTTTCGCCCTTTTCCCTCTCTTTTCTTTCGTGTATACCCATTATTTATTAGATATTAAAAATAGACGCTACGTCTAATATATAAACGTATTGTCTTGGTAAGTCAATTAAAAACCAAGAATCTCTTGGCCTGCCAGTTCAGAAGGTCTCAGTTGTCTTCTGTAAGGATGTGTATCAATTGCCGAGCATTCTTTATCGCATATCCCTTAAAATCATTGTCAAAGTAACAAAAAGTCTCCTTTCCCCAGTCCAGGATTTTCTGGGCCCAGGCGTGAAGCTCGTCAAAAGTGTATTCCGAAGCATATAGTTTCTTTGAGCCATGGAGCCTAATGTAAACAAAATCCGCGGTCACTGCTTCACAGTAAGGATATCTTCCAGCGGTGTCAGAAATGCAAAACGCTATATTGAACTTTCTCATTGTTTCGAAGGCCCGGTCATCGATCCAGGATTTGTTACGTATCTCAAGCGTATACATATGGTTAGGCCTCAGGAGAGAGCAGAAGTCCACAAAGAGTTGTTCGTCGTAACTAAGGCTGGGAGGAAGCTGGAACAAGATTGGGCCAAGCTTATCGCCAAGCCCTGCGACTGAGGTGTAGAAGCGATTCAAAGGCTCGTCGCATTCTTTCAGTCGTTTTGTGTGTGTGATAAATTTGTTTGCTTTAACTGACCATAGAAAGCCTTCTGGAGTTCTTTGTCTCCACGACTCAAAAGTCTGAATCCTGGGTAGCCTGTAAAAAGTGGCATTAAGCTCCACAGTGCTGAATTGGGATGAATAGTACTCCAACCACTTCCTAGGGGAAAGATCGTTTGGATAAAAGATGCCTTTCCAGTGCTTGTAATTCCAACCTGAGGTACCAATCCAGCGCTTCTTCATCATTTTACTCTCTAAATCTCTATTCTCTGGGTTCTTGTTTTGTCACTTGGTCTGTATACCAGTCAATCTGCCGACAGATGCCCCTGATTATCCTTACATCTCGAGCCCGCAGGGGGCGTTGGGAGAGAAAGCGGCGGATATTTAGCATCCAGTGGTCGGGGTTTTGAAGGTCGATGAACCCTATCTTCATTAGCACTTGCTTAAGGTGTTCATACATTCCCTCCAGTTCGAATTTGCTCGCCATACGCGGTACAGGCTCAGGCTCAGTTTCTCTGGTAGCCATAAATATTTCATAAGAAAAGATGAGCACTGCATGAGCTAAATTAAGTGACCAGAAACGGGCTGTGGGAATAGTAGCGATGGTATGGCAATACCTCAGTTCGGCATTAGATAATCCTCTATCTTCGGGGCCAAACATCAGAGCGACCAGGTTTTGCTGGCTAATGGAAATAAGGTTTTGAGCAAGTTCGCGGGGGCGGGTAAGGGCGGGCCGGAGTGCTCCAATCCTGGCTGTTGTACCCACAACATATTGAAAACGACCTATTGCCTCTAACAAGTCATCGTAAACCTCCATCTGTTCAATGATGTCGATGGAAGAGCCTGTGGCTGTTTTGAGAACGCGGGATAGATCGCAGTTCTTTGGGTTTACTACAATGAGGCCTGTTAGGCCCATGTTATTCATTGCCCTGGCAACAGAACCAATATTCTCGGGAATCTGTGGCTCAATGAGCACAACAAAGATATTGTCTAAATTAGCTTTGTAAGACAAATTAAATCACCTAATGCTGGAATATTGGAATGCTGGGTTATTCAGGTCTCCCATTATTCCATCATTCCATCATTCCCATGCCCTGGTTTCTGGTCTATTTCATTTGCAAAATTTTCAATATCTCGGCCATGAGTTCGTCGCTGTCAAAAGAAAATGCCACAGTCCCTCGATCCACTTCGAATAGCAATAAGTTGCAATTATATTCGTCAGCCACATCCTCCAAGAGAGCTTTGAAATTAGCTGCCTGGGGATGCTCTGGGCTGTCAACCTCTTCAGAGAAAAGATCAACTTCAATTACGCCATACTCAGACATCTTCCCTTATTCCCGAACATAAGTAAGTATAACACATGGGCTCAAATGTTTGGAGCTTGGCTTTGGGAGGTAGGAGCAGCCAAGGGCTCTGCATATTTCCTTACATATACCCAGGTACCAAAGCACATGATCAGCGCGCCTGTAAGGAACACTACATGAAAGGATGAAAGGTCGAGTAGTATTCCACCGATTAGAGGACCCAACAGCATCCCCATGCTATGGGCTTGGGCTAAAAGTCCCATGATAGAGCCCATTGTGCCGGTTCTTCTCCCCTCAATCACACCTAGAGCCATAATGGCAGGCAAGGAAATGCCACCTGCGATTCCAAACAGTGCATTAGCCAAAAGAAGGCCCCAAAAGGAATGTGCCGTGTTTAGGAGGACAATTGCCACAATTGCCAACACACCCCCTGAGACCACCAGATATTTTTTATTATAACGATCAGCAGCGTAGCCCATGGGGGTCTGGAGCAGTCCCGCTACCATTACGTTTATCATTACGATGAGGCCTATCATAGAGCTGGACAATCCAAACTGCGTACTGGCCAGAAGCGGAATAAATGCCCAGGTAATGCCCACGCAAATCGTAAAAGACACCCGAAAAATAAATAGGGAGGAGATGGCCGAATCTTTCATAAGTTTCATGTAAGGAACCGACGGATTTGAATGTATCGGATTGCCCGGCCGCTTTTTGTTTTCTCTGGGAAGCATGGTAAGGCATAACATGAACCCCACCAAGGTAAGTGCCCCCATTCCAAGGAAAGAGGCTTTTATGCTGAGCCAGTCCTTTAAAATGCCGCCCAGCAGCGGGCCTATGCTTAGCCCACAATAAATGGAAATGTTGAAGTTCCCCATTAGCCACCCTTCCTTTGATGGTGGTGTTATGTCTCCCACGTAGGCCTGGGCCACAGGTAGAATCATGGCTGAGGCAAAACCCTGGCCTAGGCGAAGGATTATCAGGCCTGTGACCGTGTTGCTTGCTGTATAGATCAGGGATAAGAGAAAGTATCCGAAAAGCCCTGAGGTAAGGAAAGGTTTGCGGCCTTTTCGGTCCGAGAGCTTACCAAAGTATGGTACGAACAGGGTCCTTGTAATGGAGAAGGCGGCAAAGATAAGCCCAATCTGAAATGCTCCTGCACCCATGTCGTGGGCGTACACGGGCAGCAACGGCGCCACAAGCCCTGCCCCCAAGGTAGTAACGAAGACAGCCAAAAACAACGTTATGAATATTCTTAGATTACCTGACATCTTCAACTTTAGGAAAGGTATAGAAAGGAGCTCTGGAATGCAAGGGTTTTGGTGTAATGTTTCTAGATTCTTAAATGATGTGTAAGTCTATTTTCTTGGTGATCAATGAAGAGAGAAATGGTAATTTGTATCCTAAGCCAGTTGGCATAAACAGCGGCACAGGGGGGTAATATGGTGAGTAAAGAAGAACTAGAGACCTTGCGAAAAGAGCAAGTCCCGCGCGGTGTATTCAACACCCATGATCTGTTCGTAGTAGAGGCAAAAGGTGCAGTTATCCGGGATATTGAGGGCAAGGAGTATATTGATTTTGCTGGTGGAATCGGTGTCCAGAACGTAGGTCACTGCGCTTCGAGAGTTGTGGAAGCAATAAAAGACCAGGCAACCAAGTACATACACACATGCTTTCACGTGGCTATGTATGAGCCGTATCTGAAACTTGCGCAGAAACTGAACCAAGTGACTCCGGGCAATTTCCCAAAGATGACGATGTTTGCCAACAGTGGGGCTGAGGCAGTGGAAAATGCCATAAAAATCGCCAGATATTACACCAAGCGTCATGCTGTGATCACTTTTGAGAATGCCTTTCATGGGAGGACCCTTTTGGCCATGAGCCTCACGAGTAAGGTGAAACCCTATAAGTGGGGATTTGGGCCCTTCGCCCCCGAAATTTATCGGATTCCTTTTGCCTATTGTTACAGATGTAAATACGGGCTCACATATCCCGGGTGTGATATGCGGTGTGCTGATTCACTTCGGGACTTTTTCATCAACCACGTCTCTGGAGACCAGGTTGCAGCCGTTATTGCTGAACCTGTTCAAGGCGAAGGTGGTTTCATCGTTCCCCCAAAGGAATTTTTTGGGAGGGTCAAGGAGATATGTGAGGAAAATGGAATCGTATTTATCATGGATGAGATTCAATCGGGCATGGGGCGCACTGGTTATCTGTTTGCCTCAGAGTATTTCGAAGTTGAACCAGACATAATACTTACTGCGAAATCCCTTGCTGCTGGCATGCCGTTGAGCGCCGTTACAGGAAAGGCAGAAATTATGGACGCCCCCCACGTTGGTGGGCTGGGGGGAACATATGGTGGCAACCCCATATCATGCGCTGCTGCCCTTGCGGTATTGGAAACTTTGGAAAAGGATAATCTGCTGCAAAGGGCCAGGGCTCTCGGCGAAAAGGTGAGGTCGGTATTCGAGGACCTGAGGAACAAATATGAGATCATAGGTGAAGTCCGGGGGCTTGGGCCCATGTTGGCACTAGAGCTGGTCAAGGACCGCCATAGCAAAGAGCCTGCTGCAAATGAGGCCAAAGAACTGGTACAGATAGCCTTTGAAAAAGGCCTGATTATTCTGTCGTGTGGGAATTTGAGCAACGTAATAAGGACCCTTATGCCTCTTACCATTGACGAGGAGCAATTGGAGCGAGGTTTGAGGATTTTGGACGAATCTTTTGCTAGTTTGCAGGTTGCTTAAGGGCATTAACAAATCTGCGGGGAAGATCACCAAAGTCCCCGTTCGACATGAAGAGCACCACGTCCCCGGATCTGGTTTTCTCTAAAAGTAATCGTAGCACTCCTGACGCGTCGGGGCAGTGGTATGCTTCTGTCCCACTGTTATTAATTTCTTTTACAAGGCGCTTGGAGGAGAATCTTTCAGCAGGCGGGATCTTGTCCAGCATAGTTGGCTCAGGAATCATTGCCAGGTCAGCCTGAAAGAAGGATTTTGCATATTCTTCCTGAAATACATTTCTCCTGCTGGAGTTTGAACGAGGCTCGAATACGGCGACGAGCCTTTTTTGAGGAAATGCTTCTTTCACAGCGGAGATTGTCTCCTTTACGGCAGTTGGGTGGTGGGCAAAATCGTCCAACACGAGGATTCCTTTTATATCCTCTACTTTTTCCTGCCTTCTCCTTATCCCTTGGAAAGTGCTTGCGGCCCTCAAAATCTCTTGTTCAGGTAAGCCCATAGCACTGGTAAGCGCAACCGCTGCAGTGAGATTCAGCAGATTGTGCGTGCCATATATGGGTGTTGCCAACCTTAGGCGTTTTCCCCCTGGCCCCCGTATTGATATGAAGCTGCGGCCTTCACCGGTTTGGATGTGGTCAAGCTTGAAGTCTGCCTCATTGCTGGTGCCGTAAGTAACTACGATGCACTTGGCCTGGGCAATAACGTCCATGACATTGGAATCATCGATATTGGCTACGATATGGCCTTGCGGGGGCACAAGGGATACCAGTTTGCGGAAATTTGCGATTATGTCCTCCACGCAGGCGTATATGTCTGCATGGTCATACTCTATACTGGTGAGTATGAGCTTATCAGGACTGTAATGGAAAAACTTTGGGCCCTTATCAAAAAAGGCGGTGTCATATTCATCACCCTCTACTACAAAATAGCGTCCTTTTCCTAACCTAAAACCTTTTTTGAAGTTTTTCGGGATACCCCCAATCATGAACCCGGGCTCAATTCCGGAGACCTCAAGCAGCCATGCCACCAGTGAAGATGTTGTTGTTTTACCATGGATTCCTGCTATGACGATGCGTTGACTTCCCTTCATTGCGAAGTGATTCAGCGCCTGAGGAAAACTGATAAAGGGTATGTTAAGCTCTGCCAGCTCTAATACTTCGGGGTTATCTCTGGTGACCACATTGCCAATGATCACTAGATCAGGTTCAGGGTGAAGGTTTTGAGGTCCAAAGCCCATAAGTATAGGGATTTCACACTTTTTTAAAAAGGTACTCATGGGCGGATATGCACTGCGGTCAGAGCCTCTTACCTCAAAACCCATCTCTTTGAGGCCTCCAGCCAGTGCGGCCATACCGGTCCCACATATACCCATGAGATGGATTCGTGAAACATTGTTGGGAATAAGGTTACGATCCGGTAACAAGGGATGAAATTTGGGGTCTCTCATAGCACTTTCCACAAAAATTTGTTGTCATCTCAGTCACAAATTGGTATAAAATAAAGTTTTTGAAGGGCAGGGGCCGAATAAGGCCCCTAAGCTTATTTCGGAAACTGGAGGAAACAGCTTTATGGCAAAGGTGTGCGAGATATGCGGCAAGAAGCCCATGGTAGGGTACAATGTGAGTCACGCCCATAATAAGACCAAAACCCGCTGGCTCCCCAATTTGCAAAGAGTGAGAGCAGTCCAAAACGGTAGAGTAAAAAGAATCAGGGTCTGCACAAGCTGCATAAAATCCGGCCGTGTGGTAAAGCCCTAGAGCCGCTCTACCGCTATTATGTTTCTTATTTTATTGATGGAACTCATTATTTCTTTCAAATGAGGATAGTTCTCCACCTCTATGGTAAATAGAGCGATCCCTTTCTTGTCCGCCGTTGTCTTAATCTCGGCGTGAATAATGTTGGCATCTTTCTGGGCAATTACTGCGCTTATGTCTGCAAGGATGCCTTTTTTGTCCACACTGGTCACCCTTAATCTCGCCAGATAGACGTCTTCGGCTGTAGACTCCCAGGTTACTTCCACCAATCTATCAGGATTTGCGTCCTGAATATGTCTGCAGTCTTTGTTGTGTATAGTTATTCCCCTTCCCCTTGTTATGTACCCAACCACTTCCTCTCCGGGTAAGGGATTGCAGCAGTTGGCAAATCTCACTAATACGTCACTAATACCCTTTACTTTGATCCCTTGCGCATGCTTTCGCCTTTTGAGGCGCCTTACCATTTTGCTCACAAGGCCCGGCGCCTTCTCTTCTTCCAGTCCAAGCCTTTGCCTGAGGCGTCCTATAACCTGTTTCGGCGAGATCTTGCCAAGGCCAATTTGGGCGTACAGGTCATCAACGGTATGGAATGAAAAGTCCTTTGCAACAGAGGTAAGATAGTCGTTTTTTTGCAGTGATGCCCAGTCAACGCCCGGGGTCTGTTCGATAGCCCTTTCCAAAATGCTTTTGCCAATCGCGATGCTTTCTTCCCGCTCTTGGCTATTTATCCACTGTCTTATCTTAGTTCTAGCCTTGGGGGTTTTAACGAATTCGAGCCAATCCTTACTTGGATGTGCCTTGGGCGAGGTTATAATCTCCACTACATCGCCATTCTTTAGTTGATACCGCAAGGGGACCATTTTACCGTTCACCCTGGCCCCCATACAGTGATGACCAACCTCGGAGTGAATGCTGTAAGCAAAATCGACAGGGGTTGCACCTTTGGGAAACTCTTTTACCTCGCCCTTTGGAGTGAACACATAGACTTCATTAGGAAACAGATCCATCCTTACTGATTCAAGAAATTCCATAGGGTCTCGAAGGTTCTGTTGCCACTCGAGGAGCTGTCGTAACCATGCAAACTGCTTTTCATCGGTCCTATTGGCAGCTCCACCTTCCTTGTACTTCCAATGCGCTGCAATTCCGTGCTCGGCTATAGCATCCATTTCCCAGGTCCGAATCTGGATCTCCATAACCTCACCTAAAGGTCCAATGACAGTTGTATGGAGAGACTGGTACATATTCATCTTTGGTACGGAGATGTAGTCCTTGAACCGCCCTGTTACAGGCTTCCACATGGAGTGAATATGGCCAAGGGCTTCATAGCATTCCTTCACTGAGTCCACTATAACACGAAATGCCAGGATGTCGTAAACCTGGTCCACATTCAAGTTCTGCTCTGTCATCTTCCTGTAAATACTGTAATAGTGCTTGTGCCTACCCTTGACGGTGGCCTTTATGCCCAGATCTGAAAGCTTGCGGGAGATGAGATCGCAAATCTCCTGGATGAATTTTTCCCTTTCCCCTTTTTTTCGAGCTATCTCGCTCTTTATTCTGTTATAGGCGTCAGGTTCAAGGTAGTAGAGGCAAAGGTCTTCAAGTTCAGACTTGATCCAGTAGATACCCATTCGACCCGCAAGGGGGGCATAAATATCCAAAGTTTCTCGGGCAATTCTGCGTTGTTTTTCGGAAGGCTGAAACCCGAGAGTCCGCATGTTATGCAGGCGATCTGCTAGTTTGACCAGTATGACCCTGATGTCAGCAGA
>JALVSJ010000466.1 GCA_027024445.1 Desulfobacterales bacterium | reverse complement strand
AGCAGTCGCACAGGACCCATTTTGTCCTTTTCCAGGCCCCTTATCACTTCAAGTTTCGTTTTGATTTCAGAGATCTTCTTCTTAACTTCGGCCAATCTCTTATTTGTATCCTTATACTTGGCTAACTCCGCAGTCTTTGCTTTTTTTTCGGCTCTTAATCCATTGAGAGTGCTCTGGATCCGGAGGTAACCTAGGGCCATAAGGCAAAGCATTAGACCCACACTCAGCAAATAGATGCTGATTTGCCGTCTTATATTTTCTTTCTTTCTTGCCTCTCTAAATGGAAGTAAGTTAATCCTTATCATTTGTCACCAATGCTTCTGAGTGCAAGGCCCACCGCCACGGCAGCCTGCGGAGCCATATAACTCAAGTATTTGGTATCAAATTTTTTCTCATTAATTATCAAGTTGGAAAATGGATTAAGCATCTCTACAGGAATGCCGGTTTCCATCTCAAGGTACTTGTGAAAACCAGGTATCCTAGAAGAGCCACCGCTCAGGAAAACCCTCTGAATAGTCTCATCAGGATATGTGGTTGCAAGAAAGTCTAGAGCCCGCTTAATCTCTTGTGCCCAGCTAGAGACGACTGATGTGAAGATCTCTTCCAAAATAGGCTTTTCTTTCTCTACTTTGGTGCCCCCCAGTTTTATCTTTTCAGCCTCTTCGTAACTTACTTTCAATTCTTTCATTATAGCGTCTGTTATTTGTGCCCCACCATAGGAGGAATCTCTAGTAAACATAGAAATCCCATCCTTGACAGCGTTTATTCCCAATTCCTCAGCTCCTATGTTTACTAACGCATAACAGCCTTTTTGCTCTGGCGAGCTCATCTCAAAAGCATTTTGCAAAGCGAACGCGTCTACATCCAGCACCATCGGGCTGAGTCCTGCCAATTGTAAGAGTCCCACGTACTCTTCCACCATATCTTTTTTGGCAGCAACTAGCATAACTTCTGTGGGCCTTGATGACCCTCCAGAACTGTCTTCAGATTCAGGTTCCGAGGTAAGCAGGTCGTAGTCTAGGTTAACGTCATTGATATCAAATGGGATATATTGCTCTGCCTTTTCCTGTATGGTAGCCTCTAAATCCCCACCTTCTTTGGCGGGAAGATCTATCTTCTTGACAATGACAGAGTAACCTGAAATAGAGGTGGCAATCTTTCTATTCTTCACCTTAAGGTTTTTATAAAGGTTCTTGATTGCCGAGGCTACGACCTCTATCTCCTTAATCGACCCCTCGACGATAGCACCAGGAGGAAGACCGACCACTCCAAAGCTCTTGAGAATGGGACCTCTCTTTGAATGATCTATCTCTACAAGCTTGATGGAATGAGAGCCTATGTCTAGACCTACAAGCTGATTTTTCTTAGGGATAGTCATAGTGAAAGTGGTTATTCCTCAGGGAAAATTTTGTGTTTGTCCGAGAGCTTATAGCCAAGGGCCAGGATGATCTTTCGCTTTGTCTCCATACGGCAGTTCATCCCTTTCTCAACCCTATCGATAGTAAGAGGGGATACCCCTGCCTTCCGGGCTAATTCGGCCTTGCTCATAAGGTTCTCTTCCCTGATCTCCTTTACAAGGTTCCGCCCCACTTTTCCCTCCGGTCTGCTGAGGTGAGACCTGTTGAAATTTTTGGTGTAAAGTGTACCCATCTTTAAGTCTTTGTCAACTATTTTTAAAAAATTATTTAAATTTTAGTTAAATTGTACTAGGAGTGCTAACACCCCACTTCTTTCTATTAAGCCCCACTGCCAGGAAGCATATCATATTGACCCTCAGCGTATCCAAACATACCCAATAAGCTCCCCCGTCAAAACCATATAATCTATCGGCAGGATCCAGAATTTGCTTTACAAACTTCTGCATTATATTTACATTCCCACGCAAAAATCTCGTTACATATTTTGCAATCAAAGCAAGGGAATGGATCTGGAAAAGAGCCAACAAAAGGTGACTGTCAGGAAAAAGAGTGCTCTCCGCGAGTATGTCGAAGCAGCCTTAATCGCGATTGTATTGGCACTGTTCATCAGGACATTTGTCGTTCAGGCCTTTAAGATTCCTTCAGGCTCTATGGAACCTACACTTCTCATTGGCGACCACATCTTGGTGAATAAGTTTATTTACGGCGTTAAGATACCTATCATCAGAAAAACTATCATACCTGTAAGTAGTCCTAAGCGAGAAGATGTGATTGTCTTTATTTTCCCTCTGGACAAGAGCAAGGATTTTATAAAAAGGGTAATCGGCCTACCGGGTGATAGAATAGAGATCATTGGCAGGAAAATATATATAAATGGTAAGTTGTTTGAAGACAAGCACGGGTATTACACTAATCCTTCCCCCGCTGAAGGCCCTCATTTCGGCCCTATAACAGTGCCCAAAGGGCATCTGTTTGTAATGGGAGATAACCGGGACCACAGTTACGACAGCCGTTACTGGGGCTTTGTACCTTTGAAATCCGTAAAGGGAAAAGCTTTCCTCATTTATTGGTCCTGGCCCCATTGGAAAAGGACCTTGCATCTAATTAGGTAATTATCACCACCTCTTTCCGAAAGACCCGAAACTGGCCTATCTTGTTTTCATTGCGTATGCTTTGCGAATTACATCTCTCGACTCAGGGCTAAGACCGCACGAACCCAGGCTGCCAATATCAACCCACATTATAGACAATGCATCAGATGCGGCTCTGGCTATGCCCCCTTTGTACTCTGCCCAATAATCTAATATGACGTAATGGTATTTAACCCTACCCTTGCTGTCCAGCACAATTCGGTCAATCACTTTGACCAGTTCTCCCACCTCAATTTGTAGGCCTGTCTCCTCTCTAATTTCCCTTTTGAGTGCAGCTACGTGGGTCTCTCCCACCTCAATTATCCCTCCAGGTAAGGACCATTGCCCCTTGGAAGGCTCGCCAGCCCTCTTGGCTAGCAACACCTTATCGCCTTTTAATATCACTGCGGCCACTGCAGGGATAGGAAGTGAAGGATATTGTCTGCTCATTTTTGTTTCCTTTCTCGTACTACTTGCATCATTTTGGCATTTGCTGTAAGTATAGAGTTTCATCGAAGCTCGAGTCAACGAGACTAGCATACATCGCAAATCTATGGATCAGGAAAGGAAAGAGCCATGACAGTGAAGACAAAAACACTTGAGGGAAACGAGGCAGCAGCTCATGTGGCCTATGCCATGAGCGATGTGGCGGCAATCTATCCCATAACGCCATCAAGCACCATGGGAGAGTATTG
>JALVSJ010000465.1 GCA_027024445.1 Desulfobacterales bacterium | reverse complement strand
GGCCAATATTGTTAATGGATGAGCCAACTTCAGCGCTGGATGATATGAGCAAGAAAAGACTAGCAGAGTTCTTGGGCACCAGGAATGATCTAACGGTACTTGTTGTTTCGCATGATCCGACCGTCATCTCAGTGGCTGACAGGGTTGTTACCCTCAATTGAGGATGCAGGCAGTGGGGGCAGTCGATATAAGCATAGCAGGATTGGCAATTTATTATTCGCTCCTCATCATTCCCCTCGGGGCAATGTTGTGGCTCCGGGTACCAATGGTGGGAAAGACTCTCATCGCCATCCTGCGAATGACGTTGCAGCTCGCTTTTGTTGGGTTGTACCTTCAGGTGGTATTCAGGATCAACAGCTCGTGGCTTAATTCCCTGTGGCTGGTGGTGATGGTCACGGTAGCGGATCTTTCCATTATAAGGGGCTGCGGGCTCAAGCTTACACGGTTTGTCTTGCCGCTATTTGCGGCTTTGGTTGGTGGGACTGCGGTGCCCTTGTTGGTATTTGTGGGACCCCTTCTCAAGCGTCCGGGCTTGATGGAGGCCCAATATGTAATTCCCATAGGGGGTATGATCCTGGGCAACTGCTTGAGAGCGGACATCATAGGAATCAAGCACTTCTATGAGTCTCTTCAAAGAGGCGAAAAGGTCTATTTACTAAGCCTTTCTCAGGGAGCCAGGATCAAAGAGGCGATTCTGCCCTATCTGCGCAATGCCTGTGAGGCAGCGCTTATGCCCACTGTAGCTACAATGGCCACCATAGGTCTAGTCGCTTTGCCCGGTATGATGACAGGAGTCATCCTTGGTGGAACAAATCCTGTCACTGCCATAAAGTATCAGATGGCCATCATGGTAGCCATTTTCACAGGAACCGCGATCACGGTCTTGTTGGGGATCTTGCTCACAATCAGAACAAGTTTCACACCTTATGGTGTTCTGGACAGCAGATCATTTAGTAAATAGCCGGCTTATAGAGACGAGTGCGAGCAAAATAGAGCTTTACACTACCTCTTGGGGTAAAATTTGACCGACTTCTGATGTTTAAAATGTGAGTCTTGACTCCAGATGGTAGCATTGAATTCCCGAGCGGTTGCCAAAATTATACTATCAGCCATGGGAATCTTGGACTTTGTGCGGTAGGATCTTCCCCCTGCCCTAAGAACTTATTCTCAACACTTTCGCACCACGGATTTTGCGCTCTTTGAGTTCCATGAGGGCCTTGTTGGCCTCTTCGAGTGGATACTCCTGGTACTCGGGCTTTATGGGGATTTCGGCGGCAAGTTGCAGAAACTCACTGATGTCGCGGTTTGCCACATTGGCCACGCTTTTGATCTCTTTTTCCATCCAGAGATGCGCAGGGTAGTCCAACTTAAGGAGATAGTCCTTGTCAACATCCTCTTTGCGAATGGCATTGATCACCAGCCTTCCCCCCGGCCGTAGGTTCTTGAGTGCCTCAACAACCGGTTTCCATACAGGCGTTGTATCAATGATGCTATGGAGCTTTTCCGGACCTTCCTCTTCTGTGTCTCCTGCCCAAGCTGCTCCAAGCTCGCGGGCAAACTCCTGCTCGTTCTTGCTTCGGGCAAACACGTACACTTTGGTATTGGGATACCGGTGCCGGACCATTTTCATGACCAGATGACCCGATGCCCCAAAGCCGGTAAGCCCTAAATTTTGACCATCGCTGAGGGCTGTCAGCCTCAAAGAACGATACCCGATTGCCCCTGCACACAAGAGAGGGGCAGCTTCAGAATCAGAAAAAACATCTGGAATGGGATGGGCGTAGGCCTCAGGCACTACCATGTACTCAGCATAGCCTCCATTTGCATCCCTGCCGGTGGCAAGGAACTGCTTGCACAGATTTTCGTCTCCCCTGCGGCAATATTCGCAATCCCCACAGGCAGAATATATCCACCCCACACCGACCCTGTCGCCTGCTTTGAAGCGACTGGCTCGGGGCCCGAGTGCTTCAACTTTCCCCACCACCTGGTGTCCCAGGACCACCGGGAAGCGTGGCGGCGGGGTCCGGCCCTCTATTTCATCAAGCTCCGTATGGCACACCCCACAGGTAAGTATCTTCAGCAAGACTTCGCCCTCACCTGGTTCGGGTATCGGCAAATCAGCCAATTCCAGGGGCGCGGTGGTTTTCGAAAGGTCAGCCACACCTTTCAAGATCAGGGCCTTCATGATGTTTCCTCCGTTGCGTCAAGACATGTCCACTACAGGGAACTGTCCTGAATCAATCAATCTCTTGTCCGCAGTAATCATGGTCAATCCATAGATAATCGCAGTGGCAGCAAGGAACCTATCAGCCGGGTCCTGGTGAGGGAGTTTAACTTTCCTGCTCTCAATCGCTATTTCTGAATTGAGCGTCGCCTCTTTCAGGGGTAGATACTCGATAATTTTTCTCACAAAATCCTCGGGCGTCCCTTTAACCTGGATTCTTCCCTTTTCTGCAAGAACCTGGATCTCCCATATGCTTATTGGTGAAAACCACAGCTCATTTTCTTTATTTTCGAGCACTCTTACAACATGGTTGCCGAGCCTCTCCGGCTCAATCGCACTCCACAGGATTACGTGGGTATCAAGCAGGTATTTCACTTTTCAAGCGCCTCCCACTCTTTCTCGCTAACTGCAGGTGAAACTATATCCCCGGTTATCTTGGCCGACCCCTTCAAGGAGCCAATCCATTGTTTCTTCTCCGGAGGTGGAGGTGGCGGGGTGACCAAGGCAATTGGCTCTCCTTTGCGCGTAACCAATATTGATTGTCCGGTTTTCTTGACATTTGCTAACAGTTTCAGGCACGTTGCCTTGAACTTGGATATGGGTATCGTTTCCATGACACTCCTCCAGTCGCTCGCCTCAGGGCCCATAAGCCCACAAAACAAGACCCGCAAAACGACATACTTCCCAGATAGGTTACCATGGTCAATGACTATGGTCAAGTCTGCCATGGGGTGTCTTGGTCATGGGGTCGTGTGGCAGAAGAGAAGATGTGCATAGAAATCCTTGTAGCGCTGGGCCTATATAGAGTCCAAAAGGCTACAGGGCAGACCCACCACACATTTTCCGCACACGTGGGTGGAATTTTGGAGACCCACCAGTTGTTCGGTTTTCTCCAGATTGTACTTCAGCCGTGCCCAGCACCTCTGCCGGTCAATGCCATCTTCGCCCAGCGCATTTATCGGGCATCTTTCAAAACACTGGAGGCATTGCTCACCACGTTTGTGGAGGCACAACTCCCCTT
>JALVSJ010000464.1 GCA_027024445.1 Desulfobacterales bacterium | reverse complement strand
CTTAGTCTCTGCAGAGCTGCCTTCCCTTACATCCTGTGGCTCAATGTGTATGAATGCCACCACTGCACTCATGTGGGACTCTGCTGTGGCTTGTGGTGCATCATCCAGTGTTCTGGTGGTTGGAGTCCAGGAGAATTTGTTACAATACCAAAGAAGCAAACGCATGTCTTAAATCCCCCCTGACCCCCTTTGTTCAAAGGAGGGTCAATTGTCCGATTAAAGCCTGTCTACTCTCAGCATGTTTGTAGTGCCTTTTACCCACACAGGATGGCCTGCGGTAATAACAACAAGATCCCCTTTGGCCACCAGGCCTGTTTCGGTCGCATGGAGCGATGTCTTCTCAAACATGTCATCAGTGTCTTTGGGCTCTTCTACCAGTTTGGGAAAACATCCCCACTCAAGGCACAGTCGCCTCACTGTATCGGGTTGAGGTGACAGGGCTATGATGCCCTGATGGGGTCTGAACCTGGAGATGAACCTGGCTGTTTGTCCTGAGCGGGTGGTGGCAATAATTGCCCGGGCATCCAGGTTTCTGGCAAGTACGCAGGCAACATGGGCCACAGATTCTGAGATGGAATGGTGGGGCATCATTTCCAGGTATTTCCCGTGAGGGAATCTCTGCTCTGCCTCAAGTATTATTTTCACCATGCTTGCCACTGCCTCAACCGGGTACTTGCCGCTTGCCGTCTCTTCTGAGAGCATCACTGCATCGGTCCCGTCAAGGACCGCATTGGCCACATCGGTTGCCTCAGCCCTTGTGGGCCTTGGTTGCTCCACCATGGAGCGCAGCATTTGTGTTGCTGTGATCACGGGCTTGCCCGCGGTGTTGGCATTGCGGATCAGCATCTTTTGAACCATGGGCACCCTTTCCAGCGGGATCTCAACACCCAGGTCTCCCCTGGCCACCATAATACCGTCTGTGACTTCCATGATCTCTTCAATGTTGTTCACAGCCTCCCATTTCTCGATCTTGGCAATCACGGGCGTGTCTTTGCCCTCTTGAGCTATCAATTCCTTTAGCTGTCTCACATCATCGGCCTTTCTGACAAAGGACAGAGCCACGTAGTCAACATCGTGTTCAAGGCCAAAGGCCAGGTCTTCTTTGTCTTTCTCCGTGATCGACGGCACACCTATGGACTCGGTGGGAATATTGACACCCTTGTGAGAGGTCAGCAGCCCCCCCCGTGTGACAACGCAGTGGATATCTTCGCCCTGGATTTTTTTCACACGCAGTTCCATGAATCCATCAGCCAATAAAATAATATCATCTTCTTTTAATTCATTTGGAAGATTTTCATATGACACTGTTACCCTTCCAGGTTCTGCTACCCCCTTTCTGGCGGTAAGCACGAAGGACTCCCCTTCCCTGAGCATGATGCCGGGCTCGGGTATTTCGCCTACTCGTACCTTGGGCCCCGAGAGATCCTGCAAGATGGCAACAGGTATCCGCAGCTCAGCAGACAGTTCTCTGATGAGCTTAATCTTTTGGGCGTGCTCAGGCCGGGTGCCATGGGAGAAATTGAGCCTGGCAACATTCAGTCCCTGCTGGATTAATCGCTTCAGGATCTCTGGTTTGTCACTGGCAGGCCCTATGGTGCAAACGATTTTGGTCTTTGGGACAGTCGTACTCATTTTACCCTCCTTTTTTTCAAGGCGTCCGGATCTCAATTGGGTCAGCTCAGGCTCTCGGAAGTGACCGTCTGCTCCGAGGGCACTCCCTTGGGATAAGCCACCCACTCAGGCGCCTCCCTTGGCCTCCACCTCTTGCCATAAAGAAAATTATCAATGTAAGGGAACACGATTCTTGCTAGCTCGGATCGCCGGAGAATGTATCGAACCAGTTTATGTATTGATCGGTAAGGTCGAGAAAACGGACACACCGCCATACAAACGCAGCAATCTGTTCCCACCTTGGCCCAATACTCAAAACAGCTCTCCTCATTGAGCTTCCACCGCTCTATCCCGCGGTCAACCTTCCTTTGCCTTTCCATGGGTATGGATTTAGAAGGGCATGACTCGGCGCACTTTTTACATGCCTCGCAAAATTTCTCTGCCCCAAGATCTATCGGTTTGTCGGGAACAAGGGGCATATCGGTTTGAACCGCAAATATCCGCACACGAGGACCAAACTTGTCAGCGATGAGATAACCTTGTCTGCCAAGTTCTCCCAGGCCTGCGTCAATGGCCAAAGGAACCATGAGTAGATCATAGTGTCTATTGTGCTCTGCCACAGCTCTATATCCCATGGCCCCAAACCAATGGGCGAGGATAGTGGTGATATAGGCCCCCTTGGCATAGTTGTATCCGCTTTCAATAACAGATGGAGTATGAGGCGCTGTCATCACCATCTCATGCTTCATCTCGGTGGCGACCACTACGGCATAGGGGAGTGGCTCGGGTATTTCCTTCCCCCACTCGTCCCATTCTCCGTAATGAATCTCGCCCCTGCGGCTGTAGGCCCATCGCGGATCTACTCTGCAGATTCCCACCAGATCCGCCCCCAGATGCCTTGCCCATCCCTTAACTATCCTGGTGGCCTTGTCGGGATCTATCTGTGCCGGAGGCGGGGCCTCCTTGTTTGCATATGAGCTGCGTGCGGCCGAAGCACCAGGGTCTACCCTGGCCACCTTACCCAGAAAGTTGGGCAGTTCAAAGGAGGAGATGAGCATGGATACATTGGGCCTGTAACTGGAATCAATCAGGCCGGGTTTTCCCAACGGCCCTCCTTTTGCCCTTCTTCTATCGTCGTATTCCTTATGCTCTGGGTGCAACTTGTAGTATTGTTCGTACTGTGGGGTCCCCGGAATTATGCTTCGGTTACGGGCAAACATGATGTCCCGCTCATCCATCTGTTCAAACTCAGATCCATCTCCGGCCAAATACCCGGCCGCTCCGTTTAGAGAACGCGCACCTCTCGTCCAGGGGATGAGAAAGGGCACATGCAACGCAAGAATAATACCCAAAAGCCAGGCAATGGCAGTCCTTGCTGCGGGCCACAGCAAGATGCCCAGCCCGACAATTATGTGGAAAGCCAGGAAAAAACCACCGACTTTGGGAGCCCTGGGTTCCTGTTCTCGGATGGACTCGTAGATAAAAAGACCGATGCCAATCAGAATTGCAAGATTTACCACAGACAGGATCAACACGAAAACTCCACTTGCAGACATAGACTCCTCCGAACAAGAACTCCTATCGACTGAACGCGCTTGCCGAAATCTACAGTACTAATAAGCCAAGCACCGGATC
>JALVSJ010000463.1 GCA_027024445.1 Desulfobacterales bacterium | reverse complement strand
GAAGCGCCCCTTTACGCACAGGCTGCCGAAATTCGGGCCAACATCTTCTACTCCGGTCACCTTTATAACCCTGCCATCCTGGACATGAAGATATATCTGGCACCCCACACCACAGTAAGAACAGGTGGTCCTCACCCTTTTGATGGGACTGCCTTTTAGCCTGTGGAGATTCAGATCTTCTTTTGTGACAAGGGCGCCCACAGGACAGGCCTGCACGCACTCACCGCAAAACACGCAGTCAGAATCCTTGAGCGGCAGATCACCCTTTGCCACAATCTTTGAAGCTGATCCTCGGTAGCCGTAACTTATCGCATTGTTTACCTGGACCTCGTTACAGGCCTGGACACAGCGGCCGCACAGGATGCAGCGGGAAAAATCTCTCACTATGAATGGGTTGACATCTTCTATGGGATACTTCACCTCTTTGGGTTCAAAGCGGACGTCTCGCACCTGGTACTTAATGGCCAGGTCCTGCAGGCGGCAGTCTCCATATGCCGGACAGATTTCTCTGTGGGCATCGGGCTGCATGGCCTTTAGCTGAAACTCAGCCCAGGAATCCTCGTCCAGATCCTGGGCCAGACAGTTATGGTGGCCACTTGCCAGGAGAAGCTCGATGTTAAGACGCCTGGCATTTATTACACGAGGGCTTTCCGTCTTCACCACCATATTAGGAGCCGCAGGAGTTGAACACGAAGCCAGCAGGTTTCTCGCACCTTCCACCTCTACCAGACATATCCTGCAAGCCCCCGTTGGCGTGGCTCGTTTGAGATAGCAAAGTGTGGGGATCTCGATTCCATTTCTCCTGGCCACCTGGAGTATTGTCTCGCCAGGGGTAAATGTTAGCTCATTGCCATTGATGACTAGGACATTCTTGGACTCCATATCTATTCCCCTCAAAACGACTTATGTTTTCCATAATATGAAAGGTCTCATCTCCCCCTCAGTAAGGCGTTGGCGAGTATAGCAAAAAAGTGAAATTTTTTTCAAAGTATTTTTGGAAATTTTGACCTCCCCTTTAAAACCCTTGACAAATCTACTCATCGGGCCTAATGTGGCCATTTTATCAGTTGATAGTCACATCTAGAATGGAAGATTGGAGATGGCTCAGAAAACAACAAAAAAAGGCAAAATCGTTATAGACAGGGAAAGGTGCAAGGGGTGTTACCTTTGTATCGAGGTATGTCCTTTCCACGTGATAGAGGTGGACACCGATCTTAACCGCAAAGGTTACCGTCCCGCCTTGTTTAAGGGTGTGTCTGAAGATGGAAAGGGCTGCACCGCATGCACTCAGTGCGCCCTTGTATGTCCAGAAGTTGCTATAGAGGTGTACCGTGCCAAGTGAAAAAGTACTTATGAGAGGAAACCATGTGCTCGGAGAGGCGGCTGTTCGGGCCGGATGCCGATTTTATGCAGGCTACCCTATAACCCCTCAGAACGAGCTACCAGAGTACCTGTCAGGTCGCCTTCGTGAAGTGGGCGGCATTTTTATTCAGGGCGAAAGTGAGATAGCCTCCATTAATATGGTCATAGGCGCCGCTGCAGCAGGCGTGCGGGCCATGACATCCTCATCTTCGCCTGGCATTTCGCTCAAGCAAGAAGGGATCTCGTACCTGGCGGGGATGGAGCTACCGGCAGTGATTATCAATACCATGCGTGGCGGGCCAGGCCTGGGTAATATTGCTCCCTCAGCGGCAGACTATTTTCAGGCAACAAGGGGTGGAGGCCACGGAGATTATAGGACCCCTGTGCTAGCCCCTTCAGGATGCCAGGAACTGGCTGAAATCACTTTCCTGGCCTTTGACATGGCAGATAAATATCTCACCCCCGTGATGATCCTGGGCGATGGTATGATGGGCCAGATGATGGAGCCGGTTGCATTTCCAGATCCCATTGATCCCAAGGATCTGCCTCCTAAGGACTGGGCCCTGACCGGCTGTAAGGGGAGAGAGCCGCGGGCAATTTATTCCATGATCCTGGACATAAACCTAATGTATGAACACAACCTCAAGCTGCTGGAGAAGTACGATCGCATCACAGCAGAAGAGGTACGCTGGGAAGAAATGGGAACCGATGAGGCCGAGATAGTTGTGGTGGCATATGGTACTGCCGCAAGGATAGCAGAGAGCGCTATCGAGGAATTATCAGGCAATGGCCCCAGGATTGGTCTTTTCAGGCCAATCACCTTGTGGCCTTACCCCCTTAAGCAATTGCGCTCGGTGGCCGAGAAGGTTTCCAAAGTAGCCGTCTTTGAGTTTTCTGCAGGCCAAATGGTCGAAGATGTTATTCTCTCTGTGGGAAACAGGGCTGAGATTTATTTCTATGGCGTCCCCGGGGGCATCGTGCCAACGCCGGCGGATGTCGCAGACTTTCTTCGCTCCGTTGACAGGGGTGACGGAAAGGTGGGCCGGAGGATAGAAGTATGAGTGGTGAACCAGCACTTGATTATCAAAAGGTTTTTGGCAGGCCAGAGTCTCTCAAGGACACATACACCCATTACTGCCCTGGCTGCGGGCACTCCATAGCTCACCGTCTTGTGGCCGAGTGCATAGACGAGTTGGGGCTGAGGGAGGAAACCATTGGCGTGCCTCCTGTGGGCTGCGCTGTCCTGGCATACAATTATTTTAACTTCGACATGATTGAAGCTCCTCACGGCCGACCCTTGGCCGTAGCCACAGGAATCAAGCGCGTGCTCCCAGAGAAGTTCGTATTTACTTACCAGGGCGATGGTGATCTTGCCGCCATCGGCACCGCCGAGACCATACATGCCGCCAATAGGGGAGAGCTGATAAGCACGGTCTTCATTAACAACGCCATCTATGGAATGACCGGCGGGCAGATGGCACCTACAACCCTGTTAGGTCAGGAAGCTACTACCACACCGGGCGGAAGGGATGCTTACTATCACGGCCGGCCCATTGACATTTCTCGCATGCTCGCCGTATGCGATGGAGTGGTTTACGTGGAGCGGTGCTCTCTGGCCGGTGTAAAGCACATCCGCCGGGCCAAGAGGGCCATCAAAAAGGCATTTCGCTGCCAGTTGGACAAGCTGGGGTTTGCACTGGTAGAGCTTCTCTCGCCATGCCCCACCAACTGGAAAATGTCGCCAACCCAGGCATGGGAATGGGTAAATAAGGTAATGGTCAATACTTATCCCCTCGGGGTGATAAAAGATACTACAGGATATGAGGACTGATGCATGATAACTAGAACCATCTTTTCCGGATTCGGAGGTCAGGGCGTATTGTTA
>JALVSJ010000462.1 GCA_027024445.1 Desulfobacterales bacterium | reverse complement strand
ACATACAGTTGCACGCGACAGCAGCAATAGAATATCTACCTTACATCAGAAAATTGGCTAACGCCTCCCTGCCCATAGGTATCTTAGTCTCTGCTGATCTTTTCTTGATCTTCAAGAAATAGTTAATTCCCAGGGGCTCTTCTATTATATCAATAGTATCTATCTGGGCCTCAGGGATAGCACGAGCGAAGTCAAGCATCTCTTGTTTGGTCCTGTAAATCAGGTGCCATTCGTAAACGTAGTCCATTGGAAATCTTAAGTCCCTTGGGTTATTGGGACTAAAATTTCCTACAATCAAACTGCCCCCCGGTTTTACCAGATCAAACAGGTTCTTCGTGAGGGCCACCGTGCCTTTGCTATCATCAAATGGAAAGGATTTAATGTAGTCATAGAGGCCGGAACTGTATACCAGGTCAAAGCGTTCCTTTTTCAGGTAATCAAGCTCGTACTTAACTGGTGCAAGGACACGCCTAAATCCCTTAAAGTCTTTCCGCGGGACACAAAACTTAGTGATCAGCTTTCTTGGACGCGCGGTTATGTAATTACCGGCTATGATCTGGAAGGCATTAGCCAGCGCATACTTGAACCTGGGATCGTGACCGGATACATCGTATTTTCGAAGTGTTTCCATGTCATGGTCCAGCGCGAGGAATTGGTAATGGTTATCCGGATATATATCCAGTATTTCCTTGATTTCTTGGGCCGGACCTGCTGCCAGGCTGAGTACAAAACCTTCGCCTAGCTCTACGAGTTGCTGTCGCAAGTAAAGCTTTCTGTTGCGGACTGCCTGGCATGCCTTTGTGGACACCGCGTGTTTGTGCAAGAACATACCAAAAGGGGTTTGCCCCTCAAATTGGTTCCGGTAAATAAAGCTCATCATCTGGGCATCCCCGGCGTATCCATTGGGCTTATTCATGATTCTCCAGTAAAATGGTGCTTCCTGGACGATGCGATAATACAGTGATCGTTTTACAAACGCACGGTGAGCATCGGCTGGCTCTTTCTCAAAGTTTTCTGTTATCTTTCCCAGTTCGTGCATTAACCCAAATCGCCAGGGCTCATAGTTATCAATTTCTGCCCTTAGGAGTTGCTCCAGGTCGTCCCCCCTGACGCGTACCTTATTCAGTTTCTCTCTTAGTTGTACATGCCCCTCTTCCAGCTCTCTAAATAGCTCTACGAATTTCTTATCAAGTTCAAACATTTATTCTCCTTGTGATTTATAGCCGTGTCCGTTGTTCAGGGCTTCGCGAACCCTTTGAGAAAGTTTGTAAATGTCATAAGGCTTTTGAACAAAGCCACAACAACCCATAGCTACGATCTTGCTTGCCTCGCCTCCCAGGCTATACCCACTTGACAAGAGGACTTTTACGTGAGGATTGAGAGCCTTTAAATTTTCGAATGTCTCTCTTCCGCTCATACCAGGCATGATAACGTCCAGCAGGACAAGATCTATCTGGTCCCGAAGTTGTCCATATGTTTTTACAGCCTCTTGTCCCGAACTAGCAGGTAGGACTTTGTAACCCAATTTTTCTAGCATCCCGCAGGCAACATCCAGTATGGGCACCTCATCATCTACCACCAGGATCGTCTCGTTTCCCGAGAGCAACTTTTTCTCGGCCTCTGTGTCGTCCGCCACAACCGCGCATTCAGTGGCCGGCAGGTAAAAGGAGAAGGTGCTTCCCTGACCTACCTTACTGCTCACCTCAAAAAAGCCATCGTGGTTCTTGATTATTCCATAGGCCGAGGCCAGGCCAAGACCTGTGCCTCTGTTTCGTTCCTTGGTGGTAAAGAAGGGATCGAAGATACGTTCTATGGTCTTTTCGTCCATGCCTACACCCGTGTCTGTGACGCTTGTCTTTACGTACATCCCGGGTTTTATGTCTTCTGAAGGTGGCTTTGTAATTTCCACGTTTTCCGTGACCAAGTAGAGGTGGCCCCCTTCGGGCATGGCCTGCCACGCGTTTACAAAAAGATTAAGCAGGACTTGTTCAATTTGGCCACGGTCCACATTTACTGTCCAAAGATCATCCTGGAGGGTGTAGTGAATGGATATTTCCTTCTTGGTCCTTCCAAACATCTCCGAGCTTTTCTTTATTAGCTCATTCAATGCAGTGGGCTTCACCTCATACTTGCCTCCCCGGGCAAACCCCAGAAGCTGTCTGGTTAGCTCTGAGCCCCTCAAGACATATTGTTCGGTGTTTTTTAGTTTTTCATAGTGGGGATGAGCGGGGTCGGTATCCAGGAGCATGAGGGAGGTATTACCCTGGATTCCCATGAGCAGGTTATTGAAGTCGTGAGCAATACCTCCGGCCAGTGTTCCGAGCGCTTTCATTTTTTGCGCTTCCTGGAGTTTGGATTCAAGTTCGGCCTTCCTTTTCTCTGCCCTTTTTCTTTCCTCTATTTCTTCCCTCAGTTTTTCATTTTTCCTGAGCAGTTCAGCAGTCCGCTCCCGCACTATCTTTTCCAGTCTTTCATTGGCTAATCTGACCTTCGCCTCCTCCTTTTCCAGTTGATATGCCAGGAAAAAGTCTCTCCTCGCATAGTATTCGATGAAGTAACAGGCAAACATTCCCACCAGGTTGGAGCTAATAAAGAAGAAATTGTTGTTTAACAGAACGGGCGGGGGAGCCTTGGTTATCTGGGTTGCCACAAATTCATACAAAGCCACCAAAAGCCACCCTGCTGGCGTGGCCCAGACAAAGCGTGCCCTCGTAAACGTATATCCCCATATGAAAACCAGTATGAGGCCGGCATAGTATGTCTGGTTAACTGGGGCCGGGAGGATAGCTATCATGTATATGATGGCCCCGCCGGCAACTAGCATGGTAAAAGCAACAACCGGCTGAAAAAGTTTTTTGAATGGCTTCGTGTAAGAGAAGAGAATTACCCCTAACAGGAAAGGCCATACAATCCCGAACCTGATGACCCACAGGTGTACCTTCATTTGGGGAATTAATTCAGCATCCAATAGACCGAAAAACCCATAAAGAAACATTCCGGCCAGCAGAGAAATGCGAACCATTCTGAGGGAATTAATGTAATAGTCATCCCTGAATTTCTTTTCCAGTTCAGGCTCAAAAGAAAGTGTAAGGGGATGGATTTTCATGTCATCCGGCTGAGCTGAGGCAGCCGGCATTATGAAGTCACGTCGGTCCATTTACGCCTCAGTGTTAGGATTTGATTTCGACTTATAACATCGGATTTGTCCTATGAATCTTTAAGACAGGCAGGGATGAGCATAAGGGCTGGACC